>CP136052.1:3460000-3622424 GCA_032620915.1 Oscillospiraceae bacterium NTUH-002-81 | reverse complement strand
ATTTCTGATGGGAGGGAGTCGGAGAGGAACATAGTACCGATAATGACTGTGCAAGAAAACGCAGTCTATGGGAAGGTTCCTTGCTTCATTCTCGTTTGTAGAGAGGGTAAGAGTGAGAGAATGTCATGCAGACTAACAACTCCAAAGAAAAAGTTCGACAACTTCAAAACAAACTATATCTGACAGCCAAGAAATGTGATAGCCGAAGATTTCATGCACTTTATGATAAGGTATATCGGGATGATGTACTTTTTGAAGCATGGAAACGGGTAAAAGCTAACAAAGGTTCCAGTGGTGTAGATGGTATCAGAATCGAAGATATTGAAGAGATGGGAATTGAAAAATATCTGTCAGAAATCAAATCGGAACTGATGGATGGAAAGTACAAACCATCCCCAGTAAAGCGAGTTATGATACCAAAACCAGACGGAAGTGAAAGACCTCTTGGAATACCAACAGTCAAGGACAGAATTGTGCAGATGGCTACCAAGATAGCAATAGAGCCAGTATTCGAAGCTGACTTTAGAGATTGTTCCTATGGATTCCGACCGAAAAGAAGTGCCAAACAAGCACTGGAAGTGGTAAGGAAAGCGTGTAACAACAAGGGCTATTATGTAGTAGACGCAGATATTGAGAAGTTCTTTGATAACGTAAACCAAGATAAGCTGATGAAACTGGTAGAGCAGAGAATATCAGACCGTAGGATATTGAAACTGATAAGACAATGGTTAGTATCAGGAGTATTATACGGAAATGTACTGACAATTTCTGAACAGGGAACAAGTCAAGGTTCAGTTATATCTCCGTTATTGGCAAACATCTACTTAAATACACTGGACAGACTGTGGGAAAAGTATGGACTTACTCACGGTATTCTTGTAAGGTACGCAGATGATACAGTAATTATCTGCAAGAATAAGAAAAGTGCAAATCACGCACTGAACTTATTGCAGTATATCATGGCAAAACTGGATTTAAAGCTACACCCAGTAAAAACAAAGATTGTCAGCATGTGGGACGGAAAAGAGGGATTTGACTTCCTTGGAATGCATCACAGAAGAATGACAACGGAAACAAGCAAAGGACAATTGTATAAAGAAACTTATCAGTACCCGAGCAGGAAAGCCATGAAGAAGATGAAAGCAGAAATCAAAAAGAATGTAAACGGTCGAAGTCTGTTAGTTGCAAAGGAAGAGGATTTAATAAAGAATCTAAATCCGAAAATCACAGGTTGGAAGAATTATTATTCCACCAAAACAAATGAGAAATGGATGCAGGCACTAGACTGGTACATTATCTGTACCTTTACAAGATGGTATAACAAGAAACACCAAAGGCGTAAACATATGTCAAGAGTGGGATTTGTTAGAAATAGCATTTACGAAAAAGGATTAAGGAAAATGGCTAGAGCATGACGTAATGCTGTAGAAAGAAGAATGTCGGAAAGCCGTGTGAGGGAGAACCTCATGCACGGTTTGATGAGGGGTGGATGAATCTTTCATCCGCCTACTCTACCCAAACCATGGGCAAATACAAGAGATGGGAGGTGTTTTATTTGAGCAAGCCTGTTTATGCCGCAGACAAGCCGAGCGACTGTCATTACTGTTACTTCTGGACGAATGGCAGAAAGGGTTGCCGTCTGGGTAGAGATAATTGCTACTACTTAATCTCTTTGCCGCCGAAACCCAAGTCAGAATGTGATGGCTGTCCCTATGGGCGAGATCACCCGTGCATTGGTTGCCAAGGTTCGTACCGGGCAGGTGCGAGTGCTGCTTGGCAGTACGCAAAAGATGGGCGCAGGAACCAACGTCCAGGACAAACTGGTGGCAGTTCACCACCTGGATGTGGGCTGGCGTCCGTCTGATATGACCCAGAGAAATGGTCGTATCATCCGTCAGGGCAACCGAAACAAAGAGGTTCAGGTGTATCAGTATGTGACCGAGGGAACCTTCGATGCCTACCTGTATCAGACCTTGGAAAACAAGCAGAAGTTTATTTCTCAGATTATGACCTCCAAATCACCGGTTCGCTCCTGTGACGATGTGGACGAGCAGGCACTGTCCTATGCGGAGATCAAGGCGCTGTGTGCCGGCAATCCGCTTATCAAGGAAAAGATGGACTTGGACATTGATGTGGCAAGGCTGAAGGTGCTGAAAGCTGACCACCAGAGCCAGCAGTACCGCATGGAAGATAAGCTCCTGAAATACTTCCCGGCTGAGATTGAAAAGCAGACAGGCTATATTCATGGCTTTGAAGCTGATATTAAAACCGTGGAAGCACACCCACAGATTGCCGATGGCTTTTGCGGCATGGAAATCATGGGCAAAGCCTACACCGAAAAGGCAGATGCCGGTGAAATCCTCCTTGCGGCTTGTAAGGATACCAAAAGCGCCGATCCGGTTCCGCTTGGCAGTTACCGTGGCTTTCAGATGGAGCTTTCTTTTGACAGCTTCCGAAACGAGTTCGATGTGACCCTGAAGGGCACTGTGAGCCACAGAGTAGCCCTTGGCACGGATGCACGAGGAAATATCACCCGACTGGACAATGCCCTTGCAGGCATTCCTGAGCGCTTAGAACGAGCCAATGAGCAGTTGAATAACCTCTACAATCAGCAGGAAGCAGCCAAGGCGGAGGTTGGAAAACCGTTTCCGCAGGAAGCAGAGCTGGCAACAAAAAGTCAGCGACTGGCAGAACTGGATGCAGCCCTGAATATGGAGGACTCTGCGGAAAATCGTGACGAAAGGAGCGAGCCAGAGCGTCCTTCTGTGTTGGCTGATCTGAAATCCAAAGCGGAGCATATCCCGCCTGCAAAATACTCTGAAACCCGTGAGGAGGTGTTGTAATGACAAAGCGAGACCAGGATGTTCATTTCCTTGCATCCAAAGAGGAGGTCGAGCGAATCCATGAGAAGATGGACGAGCTTGGCATCCGCAGCATGGGAGCCTATCTGCGGAAAATGGCGATGGATGGGTACTGCATCAGACTGGATTTGCAGGATGTGAAAGCTCTGGTTTCCCTTTGCGAATCTGCTCCAACAATCTGAACCAGTACGCAAAGCGAGCGAATGAAACGGGGAGCATCTATCATGCCGACATTGAGGATTTGCAAAAACGACTGGAGGAGATTTGGACGGATATGAAAGAAGTCCTTGTCCGTCTGTCCTCAATACAGTAATCCGACAACTTGTCGAGAAGTCGCAGTTTCGACTGCGGCTTTTACATAAGGAAATATCTTTCGTTGGTTGAAATATTCACATTGATACACTACAATATTGTTAAAGAAATTCGCCAGGAAACAGATTGATAGATTGGAATTCGTGAGGGAACTTAGATGGTATTTGAAAAAATTGATAGAAGTAGTTGGAAGCGAAATGAATATTTTGAACACTACTTTACTAATGTACCTTGTACATACAGTATGACTGTGAAATTGGATATTACGCAAATAAAAAAGAAGCGAATGAAATTATACCCTGCAATGCTTTATTATCTTACAACGATCGTAAACCGTCATCCGGAGTTCAGAACGGCAATCAACCAAGCGGGTGAATTGGGAATATATGACGAGATGCTACCAAGCTATACCGTATTTCATGAGGACACAGAGACATTTTCTGACCTTTGGACTGAATATATGCTGAACATTGAAGAATTTTCAAGGGCTTATGAAAACGATATTCAACGGTATGGAAGTAATCACAGCATGATAGGAAAACCAGATGTTCCGGAAAATGTTTTTACGGTATCTATGATACCGTGGTCAACATTTGATGGTTTTAATCTGAATTTGCAGAAAGGATATGATTATTTGATTCCTATTTTCACCTTGGGGAAATATTACGAGGAAGATGGGAGAATTTTGCTTCCTTTAGCAGTTCAAGTTCATCATGCGGTATGTGATGGATTCCATATCTGCCGGTTTGTCGATGAACTGCAAGAATTGATAAATAGTTAACTTCAAGTTTGATGAAATAAAGAAATTATTGGAGAGGGAAAATATGGTTGGGAGAATTTATCACGTTGGATTAACCGTTTCTGATTTGGATCGCTCGATTGCTTTCTACAGAGATATTCTTGGGCTTGAATTTCAGGGGGAAATCTTCATGGAAGGCAAAGAAACAGATAAAATGTTCCGTAAGGAAAATTGTAAAGCAAGGGTTGCATATTTGAACGGTTCGAAGGCTCTTGAAGCACCACCGGTTGAATTGATTCAGTTTGTAGACAGCAAAATCCATAAAGAACAATCAGACTTGTTTACGACATCTATCTCAGAAGTGTGCTTTTATACGGATGACATTGATTCTGTCTACAAAACCCTTATCGAAAATCATGTGGAGTGCTTGTCTGAACCGCAACATTTCGATTTCAGGGCAGATGGCTTTGGGGAAAGCAGAGCGTTTTATTTCAGAGACCCGGATGGAATCATTCTTGAGATGATGCAACCTTTGTAAAGTAATAAACAACTCCCAGTTTGACGAACAAAATCTGAAAATATTAGGGCGCAGAGGAGATAGAATCCTTTGCGTCCTTTCTTTTTACATAAGGGTTGACATCATTGCGTTATGGCAGATACCCTTGTACAATGTAGTTAGAAGAAAGGGGTTGAACCTATGAAGCTGGTATTGAAGATATTGGCACTGCCGGTGCTGTTCGTTGTAAAATTGATTTGCATCCTTGGAAATCTGCTTACAAACGTTGTGTCCTATGTGATTGGCGTACTGCTTTTGGTCATTGGCTGCTCTGCGATTTACTGCATTGTAAAGGCTTTATGGCAGTCCCTGCTTATCCTTGTGGTTCTTGGAATTGCGACAATAGCAGCGGTGTTCCTGCTCGTTTGGGCTGTTATGAAAGCTGAGAATATAGGAGAAAGTCTGGGAGCATTTATCAGGTCATAAGATAATATCAGAGAAAAGTCACCGACCGGTGGCTTTTTCTTTTTGGGAAGGAAGTGATGAGAATGGCAGCAACAAGATTGATTGCGCTTCATGTGAATAAGGGAAAGACCGTCGCTCAATGTTTGGCAGACAGAACCGACTACTCACAAAACGCCGCAAAAACCAATGATGGAGAATTTATCAGCTCCTATGAGTGTGATCCAAAGACAGCGGATGAAGAATTTCTGCTTTCCAAACGGCAGTACCAACATATTACCGGCAGACAGCAGAAGAACAATATCATCGCATACCAGATACGCCAGTCTTTTAAGCCGGGAGAAATCACGCCGGAAGAAGCGAACCAGGTCGGCTATGAAACAGCGATGCGATGGACAAAGGGCAAACACGCTTTCATCGTTGCGACCCACATCGACAAATCTCACATTCACAACCATATCATTTATAATTCGACCTCGCTGGATGCCACACGGAAATTCAAGAATTTCTTCCTTTCTGGTCTGGCCGTTCAAAGACTCAGCGATATGGTTTGCCTGGAACACGGTCTGTCCATTATTACACCGAAGCCATATCGGGAGCGCCAGAAAAGAACCGTTTATCCCAAGAAGCGTACCCAGCGTGACGAATTATGTGATGCGATTGATGCGGTGCTGAGGCAGAAACCAAAGAGCTTCGATGGCTTCACTCAGGCTCTGGCTAACATGGGATTTGAGTTCAAGGATGGAAAGCAGCCTGCGTTCAAGGGCGAGAATCAGAAGCGTTTCATTCGGCTGCGTTCTCTGGGCGAAGGATATAGCAAAGAGGAAGTTCAAGCTGTTATCTCTGGTAAGAACCTGCATAAATCAAAAGGCGGCTTTGCCAAAGCTCCTGCCCCGAAGCAGTTCCAGATGCTGATTGATATTCAGGCAAAGATGGCAGAAGGTAAAACCATCGGTTATGAAAAGTGGGCGAAGAAGTTCAACCGAAAAGAAGCCGCCCGTACCGTCATTCTTCTGAAAGAAAAAGGCTTGGGCAACTATGATGATCTGACTGCTCATATTGAAAAGCTGTCTGCCCGTTTCGATGAATTGTCTGATTCCATCAAGACCGCAGAAAAACGAATGGTTGAGGTTCAGGCATTGCAGCAGCACATCAAAAATTATCGCAACACAAGACAAATCTATATCGAGTACCGCAAGTCTGGATATAGCAAAAAGTTCTTTGAGGAACACCGTCAGGAAATCACAATTCATAAAGCGGCGAAGCAAGCCTTTGACGAATTGCAGATTACAAAGCTTCCATCCAGTCAATCTCTGTATGAGGAATTTCATCAGCTGGCAGTCCAGAAAAAGCAAGACTACGCTGAGTACCGTCAGATAAGAAAAGAGAAAGAAGAATTACTGATTGCCAAACGGACGGTTGAAACGATTCTGAATATCGACAGGCAGAAAGAGCAGGAAAAAGAACAAGAGAAAGAGCAAAAGAAGAACTTCCGTTAAAGCAAATAGCCACGGTCCATTCCGTTTTGGAGTGTGAGACCGTGGCCGCTTTTTTATATTTTACTTCGATATAATATGCTGATCATCGCCTGTCGGAAATAATCATGTCAATTCCTCGCTGCAGGGTTTCTGCGCCCATTGCTACAAAAATTACGGTAAATCCACTAACAAATCCCAATGCGTCCAACAAAGTCTTTTTGTGGTGTGTTGCCCACCGCCTGCAAAATAGGAGATATAGATGGGCAGCATAGGAAGCAGGCAGGGCGATATGAAGGTGATGATTCCCTCCAGGAAAGTTATTGCATATTGCATGAACCGCTACACCCATTTCCGAACACACCGGACAACAGCCAGCCGATAAAGCCCATATGGGCCATCGTGATGAACGGGTTAGAAGTCAGCGGACAAGCTCCTGTGGAGCATCCCACAAAGTAGTAATATGCAAGGCCGACCAGAGCGCCGCCTACGGTAAATAGAATTGGCTTCAGCCATTTTTTAATATTTTCTTTCATCTCGTATTCCTCCTGCTAAATATTCCTCTGCATAGTGAACAGCGGTTGCCCCATCGGCTACAGCAGTCACGACCTGCCGCAATGCCTTTGTGCGGACATCCCCAACGGCGAATACACCGGGGATGTTGGTGCAGGTACTCTCATCTGCGATAATGTATCCAGCCGGATCAATCGTAATCTGATCTTTCACCAATTCGGTGGAAGGTTTTCTTCCGACGCTGACAAACACACCGTCGCAAGCAAGCGTGCTTTCCTCTCCGGTTTTCACATTCCGAGTCTGGATACCGGTCAGCTTTTCGTTATGGAGCAGTGTGACGATCTCACTGTCCCAGAGGAATTCTACATTTTCCGTTTTCATCAAAGGCTCATGGTAGATCTTTGTTGCTTTTAAGGTATCTCTCCGGTGAACGACGATGACTTTTTTGCAGATACGGGAGAGGATAAGGGCATCCGCCGCAGCGGTATTGCCACCTCCTGCGATGACAACCGTTTTGTTCCGATAGAACATTCCGTCACAGGCTGCGCAGTAGTGGACACCCTTGCCGATTAACTCCTGTTCACCATCAACACCCAGCTCTCTGGGGCCAGCTCCGGTAGCGAGCACAATGGTCTTTGCGTACATAGGGCCTTCGCTGGTCACCGCTTTCTTTATAGAACCGGACAGTTCCAGGGACAGCACCTCAGTCAGCTTGGTTTCCACTCCAAATCGTTCCGTTCCTCGCTTCATCTTTTCTCCCAGAGAGAAGCCGTCGATACCATCCTCGAAGCCGGGATAGTTGTCGATTTGCTCGGTCAGAGCCATCTGCCCACCAGCGGATAACTTCTCTAAAACCACGGTGTTCATACCTGCTCTGGCGGCATAAAGGGCTGCGGTATAGCCGCCGGGACCACCTCCTACCACGATCATGTCGTAAATATGCTGCACAGTAGTTGCTTCCTGCGTCTGGTGCTGTAAAGTTTCTTCAATGAACGCCACCAACTGCGCCCTGGATTCCGGAGCGACGATAGAGCCAAGAGCCTGTTCGCTGTGATAGATCAGCAGAGTAGGGACAACTTCTATAGCTTCGGCCTCAGCCAATTCCGGCTCATCATCAATGTTAACCGCAGTGAATACCAGCGTATCCTTATATTCCTCAGCCACGCTTTCCAATGCCGGAGCCAGACGGCGGCAATATACGCACCAAGGGGCTGAAAATTCCACCAGAACAGTTTTTCCGCTATGCACCATTTCTTCAAATTGATTTCTATTGATATTGATAACTGCCATATTGCCAGCTCCTTTCCTTTGTTTGAGCATAGTATAGCCAATCTAAAATAACATTTCGGTGATGATATCACATAAAAAGAGCGGCATTGCTGCCGCTCTAAACTTTTTCGCTATTAAGTAATTCGAGGATATGTTCACTGGAACGGATGATTTGAGACTGCTTTTCTTTTATGGATGTTTTTCTTGTCTCCTCCAGCGAGAGAGAAGCATATAAATGAACCGTGTTTGCTTCCTGCCTAAGATAATCGTTATGCTGTTCAGCTGCAAGCTCTTGTTTCTCAAGAATACTATTTTTATTTTGCAGGTCACCAATCTGCTGTTGAAGTGATATCACTTTTTTCTTTTGGACATAGAGGAAATAAGCAAGAAGCAACAGGATGAGTGAAAAGATAATAATAATCATTCTTAGTTCTTATCCTCCTTTGTCAAAAGATAAGCCTTAACTGCATTACGGAGAGTTTCCAGTAGAACAGGCAAGGGCAAGACGGTCAATTTCCCCGCATTCTTTTCAATCGCTATTTCCGATTCCGGTTGATTGGACAGAAGAATCACGGGTGTTCTTTTATCTGCCCTCCATGGCTGATCTGGCTGTTTTGTCAGAGGTTCTGTAACAATCCAAAGCATAGGCTTTTTCTTGCCAAGTTCTTTTCTTGCAGCTTCCGGGGTTTCAAATACAAGGATATGTTTGGATAAGTTTTGAAGTACCAGCCTCAGTCCGTTCCCATAGGCTGAATCACTGCACATAATGGCAATCGTAGCATTTGATTTCTCATCTTGTGATGCCTTTATAAAATCCAGAACAGGCGTATTATAAAGGTTGAAATCTTTCTCTGTATGTACTGCTTCATAATAAGCTCTGACCGCTCGGCACATTCTTCGGCAAAACTGTTCAATATCAATACGGATGTCCGTGAGGCTGTTGGCAGAACTTATTCTATCCAGTTGGCAAACTGAGGTTCCGCAATTCACACCCAAGTGAAAACGAATCGAGGTATTGTCCTCAGTATTTGCAAAGCCTTTGTTCTGGTGCAGGTATTCGCACCGAAGCTGCCAGCATCGTTCTCCGCAGATATAGGGAGAGATATCCTGCGCAGAGACTTTAAAGAAAGGTGCTGCGTATGTATCAAACCAACGAATATATTGATTTCCTACATCACGGGTTGGTCTCTGATTTCTGTCCAGAACAGCACGCCCATCCCGATAACGTTTTACAATTTCTGGGAAAGCAATGCCGCCGCAAATATCGGGCAAAGTCAGCGCCAATGCCAAAGCAGATTGCCAGCGTCCATCCTCAATGTTCAGTTCTACTTCCTCTATGCGATGTAAAAAAGGTAAAGCTGGCATTGTCTTGACTCATAGGTATCCTCCTGTAAAAAAACCGCCTGCCGGAAACCGACAGGCGGCATACTGCCTTTTATGCTTCCATCATCTATAGGCTATAGTGATTAAAGAACCAAAGAAGGAGCAGAGTAAATTCGTGTTGCCAATTCCTGATTGAGCATATACAAGCTCTTGGGATCGGAGCCAAAGAGTTCAATTTTGGAAATCAAATTATTTGCATTGGTTTCTTCTTCACCTTGTTCTTTCACAAACCAATCGAGGAACTGCATGGTACGGAAATCCCTTGCTTCGTAAGCCTCACTATAGATATCATTAATCAGCGAGGTCACATATTTTTCGTGCTCAAGACCTGCCTTCAAAACATCCATATGGCAAGCTGCATTCAGATCAGGCTTGTCAATGGCTTCGAGCGTTACCTTCTGGTTTTCGTTTTGCAGGTATTGATAGAAAAGCATGGCGTGGTCACGCTCTTCCTGAGCCTGGATTTTATACCAGTTGGCAAAGCCGTCAAGCCCGGCTTCCTCGAAATAGTTTGAAAAATCAAGATAAAGGTATGCGGAATAGAATTCCTTATTTATCTGTTGATTGATAAGCGCATGTACTTTTTCGTTCATTTGCAAGAACCTCCATGTTAAATTTCAGTTTTCCACAGGCCGTGGAGGTTGCAATAAGCATAGACAGCTACTGCTTTATCGTCTCCCAGGAAGAAGGTGACATGGGGTTCGTCACCGGGCTTCAATACCTTACGCTGACCACCGTTTTCGGTCTGAACATAGACCCACTCAATGAAATGCTCCGGAAGCATAGGATGATCTACAGAACCCACATTGACATGGATTGCACCATCTTCAACAGTAACAGCAGGCAGATGCTTTTCGCCGCTGGCTTCTACGGTGTTAGGCTCAAGAGCTTCCATTTTCTGACCACAACACATCATGGGAACACCTGCGTCGTGAATCATACCAACCAGATTGCCGCAATGACGGCAGATATAAAATTTTGCGTTCATAGTTACTCTCCTTTACATGATTTGTTTTTACTACAGAATTTACGGGTTATTCATAAGAGAACTGATCTTTTCCTACGCTGCACAGAGGGCACTCAAAATCCTCAGGAAGGTCTTCCCATTTTGTGCCGGGTGCAATTCCATTGTCAGGATCACCGACAGCTTCATCGTGAACGTAGCCACAAATGCTGCAAACATATTGTTTCATAGATTTTACCGCCTCCTGTGTCTATATTTTACCAAATCACGACACAAATTCCGTGACTTTATCACCTATTTAGCCGCAGGAGTGATGATCGCAGCTGTGGGAACCGCAAGAGTGGCCTTCCCCATGGTGGTCGTGATGATCACACCGGACATTTGGATTGAAGTCCAGCTCACCTGCTACCAGCGCTTCTGCTGCTACATCAGCGCTTCCGGAAACACCACCGTAAAGTCGGATACCCGCATCGCTGAGTGCTATCTGTGCACCGCCGCCAATACCGCCACAGATCAGGGCATCCACCTTCAGGGCGCTCAGAACTCCTGCCAGCGCACCATGGCCGCTGGTGCCCGCATCCACAATCTCAGACGAAATGATATTTCCATTTTCCACATCATAGATTTTGAACTGTTCGGTGTGACCGAAGTGCTGAAAGATTTCTCCGTTTTCGTAAGTAACTGCGATTCTCATAATATGATCTCCTTTCGGTTTTTTGTGCATCGGATGGATTTTTTGCTGATAGCAATTTCTGCACCCGTAGGCTGCGCTGTTACCGCTACAGAGTGTAAAATCCCCTCCCTCGATTCGCAGAGGAAGTCCCTCAACCAGCGTATCGGCCAGTTTTTTGCGGGCAGCTGCATAAATCTGCTGAACCGTTGTTCTGGCAATATGCATATACTCTCCGCATTGCTCTTGAGAAAAACCTTCACGGTCAATCAGACGAATAGCTTCATACTCATCCACATTCAGGACAATGGGAGTCAGTTCCTCGCCGCCACGAACCGGAACAAAACCATCATTATCTGGCAGACAACATACTTTTCTACATTTTCTCGGTCTTGGCATAGATTCACCTCCACATTATTTGCGGCATATGCCATTTATACGATCATTGTACATCTCCCTTTCCCATATGTCAATGGAGTTATTGACATATGCTATAAATTATTTTATACTATGTGTATTCAAGGAGGTGTACCCATGGATTTTTCATCTTATTTTCCAATTTGGAACAAACTGACACCGACCCAGCAGCAGATTTTGGAGCGAAATGCAGTTTTACGAAAAGTGGACAAAGGGACTGTGATTCACAACGGAACTGTGGAGTGTACCGGTCTTCTGCTGGTAAGAAGCGGACAGCTTCGTGCCTATATTCTTTCCGATGAAGGACGGGAGATTAGCCTCTATCGTTTGTTTGATCGGGATATGTGTCTGTTCTCTGCCTCCTGCATCATGCGCTCTATTCAGTTTGAAATCACGATTGAGGCGGAAAAAGATACGGAACTGTGGGTGATCCCCTCTGAGATTTACAAGAGCATTATGGAAGAATCTGCACCGGTTGCAAACTACACCAACGAACTGATGGCAAGTCGGTTTTCCGATGTAATGTGGCTTATGGAACAGATTATGTGGAAAAGCCTTGATAAACGGGTAGCCGCTTTTTTACTTGAGGAATCTACCATTGAAAACACAAGCGAATTAAAAATCACCCATGAAATCATTGCCAACCACCTCGGCTCTCACCGGGAAGTCATCACCCGGATGTTGCGGTATTTCCAGAGCGAGGGCATGGTCAAACTGTCCCGTGGTACTGTGACCATCACAGACGAAGAGAAGCTCCGGGGACTGAGCGAATAATGAAATCGTTACGAAATCGCCATCGGTATGTATGTACCGATGGCGATTGTTTTATCCGTCTTTTTTGTCCTTTACCTTACAAATAAGCTGCGTCATTGTACCCATCGGGCAGTAAACGCACCAGCTTCGTGGCTTATACAGTACCATCGTAATCAGTCCAAGCACGGTCGAAGTCAGCATCACGCTGTAAAAGCCAAAGGCAAACTGTGTAACGCCCGGATGGAACAGTGTCCCGTGATATGCCCAATTCCAAGGTAATTTGAATGTCCAGAGCAGTGTCACGACTTGTTTTAAGTCCTGCGCTCCTGCAAAAACCAAATAAGTATTCCAGAGCATCTGAAAAAACATCACAAAAAAGAAAATCAGGAAACCATACCGAAACCATTTGCTTTTCATCCACCTGGGAATATCCTTTTTCCGTGATAGTCCGAAGCGTCCACCCAAGATGCCGAAAAGTTGTCCCCGTCCGCAGTAGCGGTTACAATATCCTTTTGTTCCTTTGGCTATGGAAATAATCAGTGGAACAAGAAAACAAATCAACCCCAGCCACGCAAACAGGATATTAAAGAATCCCAGTACTAAGTAGGTCAGCGATGCGATCCAGAGATAATCATACCAACGCTTTTTCTGCTTGCTCATGCCTCTGCCTCCTGAATCACAATTACGCTTGCCGGACATTCCTTTGCACACTTGCCGCACCCAACGCATTTTTCCAAATTCACCTGTGCAGCCACACCTTGCCTGATTTGAATTGCCCCAAGGGGGCAAACCTTAACACAACATCCGCAAGCAACGCAATACTCCTGATCCACGAATGCCTTTCGTTTCTTTTTGATCGCCGTCATAATAGCCCTCCCCATGTTCCCTTAACAGTTGGTATTATAGCAGAAAGCATGATATTCTTCCGTGATGACATCACCAAAGCAATACCTACCCCACATTTCCAATGATACAGGAAATGTGGGACATTCTTATTTATCCATACCACAAGTAAACGAAGATTCCACAAGCGCACGGTCATTGATAACAGTATCGTAGAAGCGGAAACCACCTGAGAAATTGTAGGCAGCGAAACCGTTGCCCTCCAAAATGCGGCTGGCAATGTAGCTGCGCAGTCCGCTTTGGCAGATCACATAGATAGGTTTGCTCCTGTCAAGCTCGTTCAATCGCTCTCGAAGATCATCCACCGGAATGTTTAAGAAGCCGTCGATATGACCACGCCGGTATTCTCCTACGGTTCTGGCGTCAAGAAGCGTGACACTGCCGTCCATCGGCAGACTTTCCAAATCCGCAAGATGCCACTGTTTCAGTGTTCCATTTGCAATGTTGTCGATCATAAATCCTGCCATATTGACAGGATCTTTTGCCGAGGAATAGGGCGGCGCATAGGCGAGGTCTAAGTCTTTCAGCTCTACGGCTGTCATTTTTGCACGGATAGCAGTTGCTAATACGTCGATCCGCTTATCTACGCCCTCGTAGCCCACGATCTGTGCGCCCAACAGACGGTAGGTTTCCTTTTCAAAAACCACCTTCATAGTCATAACCTTGCCGCCGGGATAATATCCTGCATGGCTCATGGGGGACAGAATGACCGTATCTGCATTCAGCCCTGCATTTTTCGCATGGGTTTCGTTGATACCGGTGGAGGCGGCGGTCAAATCGAACACCTTGATTACAGAGCTGCCCTGACTACCCATGTATCGGCTGTCGCCACCGCAAATATTGTCGGCAATGATGCGTCCCTGCTTATTCGCCGGTCCTGCAAGGGAGATGAGGGTATCTTCTCCTGTGACAAAATGCTTGACTTGTACGGCGTCTCCTGCGGCGTAAATGTCAGGCACAGAAGTTTCCATGCGGTCATTCACCACAATGCTACCCCTTACGCCCAGCTCCAATCCGGCATCTTTGGCAAGATGAGTGTCCGGCGTTACACCGATGGCAAGTACCGCCATATCTCCGTGTAGGGATGTGCCGTCCGAGAGCAGAACATCTACACCGCCGTCTTTTTCGGTGAAGCCTTCCACCTTATGCCCCAACGCCAGATGAATGCCGTGCTTTCTGACTTCTGCGTGAATAAACGCTGCCATATCTGCATCAAAAGGCATCATGAGCTGCTTTTGGCTCTGCACGATGGTTACATCCGTACCCAACTCCCGAAGATTTTCCGCAAGCTCCAATCCAATGAAGCCACCGCCTGCAAGTACGGCAGACTTCGGCTTGTTTTCATTGATATAGTTTTTGATTTTGAAGGTATCTTCCACGGTACGCAGCGTGAACAGCCTGTCCACATCCATACCGGACAGCTTCGGTTGCGTGGGCTTTGCACCGGGAGAGAGGATCAGCTTATCATAGCTTTCTTCAAATTCTTCACCGGTTTCGAGGTTCTTCACAGATACCGTCTTTCTGTCAGGATGAATGGCGGTCACCTCATGCCGTACCTTCATGGTAACACGGAAACGGGAGAAGAAGCTCTCCGGGGTCTGCAAGGTCAGATCTTCCGGATCGGTAATTACATCTCCGATATAGTAAGGCAGACCGCAGTTGGCATAGGAAATAAACTTTGACCGCTCAAAAACCACAATTTCTGCCTGCTCATTTAGTCTGCGAATGCGGGCGGCAGCGGTAGCACCGCCAGCCACACCACCTACAATAACAACTTTCATATTAGCGTTCCACCTTTCCTGCATAAGCGGAAATTCCGCCTATGTTTTTCACATTGGTATAACCCATCTGCTGCAAAATAGCAGTTGCCTGACGGCTTCTTGCACCGCTGAGACAATGAACAAAAATGGGGGTAGCTTTATTGTCAATCACGCCAGCCACTTTGTTAATGGACTGCAAAGGAATATTTTTACTGCCGGGGATATGCCCCTGCCGGTATTCGTCAGGGGTACGAACATCCAGCAGGACTGCGCCATCCGTAACGCTATATTCTTTGACACCCTGATTGATGTCAGGGCCTTTCAGGAAATCAAAAAATCCCATCTTTGCACCTCCTTACAGCATGGCGAGAATCTGAGCCTTAGGTCTGGCACCGGTGGCCTGATTTACGACTTTGCCGTTCTTCATAACCACCAGAGTGGGAATGCTCATCACACCAAACTGCATAGCCAGTTCCTGTTCCTCATCCACATTAATTTTAACAACCTTGATATCGGAGCGCTCCTCGGCAATTTCCTCTACCAGAGGAACTACCATGCGGCAAGGACCACACCAGGGAGCCCAAAAATCCATCAGGACGGGCTTGTCCGAGTTCAAAACCTCTTGATTGAAATTGTTTTTATTTACATTGATAGCAGACATATTTAAGTCCTCCTGTTTTCTTTTTTATGGCTTTAGTATATCCAGTAGTCGTTGCTTTTTCCGTGATTTTGTCACTTATCGCCGGCGACGGTTTCACCGGGCCAACTATTAATACCGCCGATTTCAACGATATTGGTGTAGCCCAGTTTTACCAGCTTTTCAGAGGCCTGCTTACTCCGATTACCGCTGCGGCAGTATACCAGAATCAACTGATCTTTATCCGGCAGCTCCGGAATGTCCTCTGTGCCGATGGATTCGTTGGCAATATTAATCGCACCTGGAATATGCTTTTCACTATATTCCTCAGCAGTCCGTACATCGAGGATGATGTATTCGGTTTCCTCCTCCATCATCGTGACAGCTTCCTCCATGGAAATCTGTCGATAGGTAGTTTCAGATGACTGGGCTCCACAACCTGTTAAAAGTAGAAGCATCATTAAAATGGGAATAAATCTTTTCATGTATAGACCTCCATATTTTGAAGATAGGGCAGCCGTTTCCAGCTGCCCTGTTTCCGATTTTTATGTTCTTGCCATGCCGTCTACGCTGAGTACAACACCTGTGATATAGGATGCTTCGTCAGATGCCAGGAACACAAATGCATTGGCAATATCCTCCGGCTGACCCAGGCGGCGCAGGGGGATCTGTTTGATGAGCGGATCAATTACTTCCTTGGGAACAGCTTTCATCATATCAGTCAGGGTAATACCAGGAGCGACTGCATTCACTCGAATACCCTTCGGACCCAATTCCCGGGCAAGGGAAACCGTCAGGCCATTGACAGCAAATTTGGATGCTGGATATGCAAAGCCACTGGGCTGGCCGTAAATGCTAACCATTGAGGAGGTGGAGAGAATAACACCGTGACCTTTTGCAATCATGCACTCACTGGCGGCTCTTGTAGCATTGAACACGCCTTTTACATTCAGATCCATAACCTTGTCAAAGGTTTCCTCCGTATACTCGGTAAAGGGAGTGCTTTCGGATACACCGGCATTGTTCACCAGAATATCAATGCAACCGTATTTTGAGGCAGCTTCTCGGAAAGCATTGCGGACAGATTCCAAATTGGATAGGTTAGGACTGATTCCAGCAACTGTTGCATCAGGGTATTTTTCTTTTAGCTGCTCAACCGCTTTATCAGCAGAACCTTGCGAGCTTGCGGTCAGGATTACCGTAGCACCTTCCTTCAAAAATTTGTCTGCGGTAGCGTAACCAATGCCACGGCTGCCTCCGGTGATAATTACAACTTTATCTTTCAGTCTCATAAGAGTACCTCCTTGTGTTTTTGTACTCGTATTATAACCTGTTTCGGGGGTACTCTCCGTGATAAAATCACATTTTTCCAAGAAGGAATAATAGAAAAATCATTCCCGTGCATAAATAAAAAAGTCACAGTCACGCTCCGATTTGAAGTGTAGACTGTGGTTTTTTATTTTACAGGTTCTGCACTTTCAGCCATTTTGATGATTTCGGAATCATCAAGTTTGCTTGGAGTGTATTCCAGAACATAAGTGACTTCCGGAGAATAAGTCCAACAGAGAAATGCCGTGTCATCTTTCTTGTAAAGAGCGCCCGGCCAATCCTGAATCATCATTTCCTCACAACTGTCCATACTGTCAACAGGGAAAAGCAAACCCAGGGCTTCCGTATGTAATCCGGTGATTTCTTCCGGGCCTCCTTCGTAAAATGTGGTTTTAAGGATACGGTAGTAGATGTTGTTATCCTTGTCATTTGGGTCTCCATAGGTCAGTGTGGCTGCGAGTTCTGTTTTGGAGATCTTCCTTACATCTTCTCCAAGAACTTCTTCTGCGCTCTTTTCAAAACGGTCAGCAAATTCATCGAAGTCCATTTCCTGTTTCTGATGTGATGCCACCGCAATTATAATTCCAACTGCCACAACAATAATGACGGCAAGTAGAATGGCTATTCGTTTCTTTTTATTCATGTTCTTCCTTTCCGAGAAAAATAATACGAAAGTCAACGAGGTACATCTGGCAGATTCATGATCTTTGCATCTGCCTTTTTTGCATATTGCATGGTCCGATAAGCTCCGCCAGAATTGCGTTTTACGCAGAAAATAACTAAATCCGACCGGTCAACCATGGACCGGTTTCTGACTTGATGGGCGGACTTGAAGTGCTTTTCTGCGGATTCGAGACAGATTTCAATTTCATCATAATACTCATGAAATGCCTGTTCATTGTCCCGATATTCTGCCGTCATATATGGCAGTACAAGAACGAGAGAACTGTTGTCATCACGGATGGTTCGCTTGCATCTGCGAACCGTTGATGAAACAAGCTGATCAAATTCTCCGTCTCGCCCAACAAGGAATATCTTGTGGTGTGGCAGTACCTACTGTATTTGCGACTTTGGTAAGCTGATTGATGTTCACACCAATCTTGTGCATTTCCTGATACATTGCTTTCAAATAAGTGGTATCTGTACATCTCTTTTTCTGTTTGCCATATAAAAATCTCCCTTATGTTTTCATAAAATCGAGCGAAGCGAAGATTCCAAAAGTGGGGAGGGTCCCGCTTTTGAGGCGAATGCCCGGCAGTGTATATACACTGCCTGTCCCTGCTATTCTTAGCTCTCAGGTATAAACACAAAAAATCAAAGAAATGTTTATTTTGGATGTGCGGATTATTGCTGAAGCAGCTAAAAAATGGAGAAGAGAGATGACAGCTATTGGCATTGTACCATTTTTTAATAATGTATTTGTCATAGACACATGTCTTGAAAAATTGATAGCGGAACAATATGTTGCTGTGATATAATAAAATGCTCGGAATATTTGGAAGAGAATGAAGAGAGGATATGAGTGAACGACATGAAGAAAACAAAAGAAGGAGTTAATTTGAAGAAAAAGAAATTCCTTAGACTGAAGAATACAGGTAGTATCCTTGTGCTTATGGGGCTTTCGATAATTTTTGTAATAGCACTGTACACATTTATCCTGCAAAGTTCTTACACTAAGACCGCCCTTGAAACAGAAATTGCGCGTGATACAGCGAGTGCAGATGCAGTACACAAACTTGTGGATGGAAGAATCAGCAAAGAAGATTTTGATCAAATCAAAGATCAATCTGATGAAAAGAAGCAAATATATAAGGATATTTCTTCATATTTCAATGAAATCAGAACACTGAATTCTACTCGATATATTTACACCGCTAAAAAAAATGAAGAAGGAAAACTCGTTTACGTGGTAGACGGTTTGGATTCGGATGCGGATGATGTAAGGCACCCTGGAGATTATATTGAGGAAGAAATGGTTCCGTATATTGATAGGGCTATTTCTGGGGAGAGTGTGTACTCTCAGGATATCATTGATACAACATGGGGGCCGATTTTTACGGCTTGCTATCCTGTAAGCGCAAATCATGATGGGACAGGAGAAATCATTGGCGCATTTTGCATTGAAATGGATATGCAATCGGCTTATGGAATGGTTGAAAAGACGAATCATATTTCCATCATCTGCGGTTTAGTCGCAGGAGCTGTATTGCTTTTAATTTGTCTATATACCTATTATGTTTACCAGAAAAGCAAGGCAGAAGAGCAAAAACAAAAACAATTATTAATGACCGCCGCTGAGGAAGCAGATGCTGCCAACAAAGCAAAATCTGCGTTTTTGCTTAGTATTAGCCATGACATCAGAACGCCGATGAATGCCATTATTGGATTTACAAACATTGCGCTTCACCAGAACACGGTTTCAGATATTCATGATAGCTTGGAGAAAGTTCAAAAAAGTTCGAATCATCTTCTCTCTTTGTTGAATGACGTTCTGGATTTTACTCGCATTGAAAGTGGAAAAGTTACTATTTCGCCCGAGCCAGTGGACATTACTCAATTGACAGATAACGTCCAGGCGATTATGAATGGACTTCTTTATAACCGAGATCTTAAGTTTGAAGTACATCGAGAAAGACCAAAGAACCCATATGTCCTTGCGGATGTTGTGCGTATCCGAGAAGTTTTGGTGAATCTTCTTGGCAATGCTGTGAAATTCACCAAGGACGGCGGAAAGATTACTTTGGATATCAGCAGTTACCCAGGAGCGGATGAGAAACATATCATAACTCGTTATGTTGTTCGAGATAACGGTATTGGCATGAGCGAAGAGTTCCAGAAAAAATTATTCGATCCGTTTTCACAAGAAGATGATGCTAATGCCAGAACTCAATATAAGGGAACCGGTCTTGGTATGGCCATCACAAAAAAATATGTGGATATGATGGGCGGTTCGATTGCTGTTGAGAGCAAAAAAGGTGTAGGTTCTACATTCACAGTGGAGATCCCACTGGAGTTGCCAGAACAGGTTATTCAATCAGAACAAAAACAACGTCTACATAGAGATTTGACGGGTATTCATGTTCTTATGGCTGAGGATAATGATCTAAATGCTGAACTTGCTACGATAATACTGGAAGATGCTGGTATGACCGTAACACGCGCATCAGACGGAAAAGAAGTTGTGGATTTGTTTAAAAATCATCCACGAGGCACATACGACCTTATTTTGATGGATATTATGATGCCAAACATGGATGGACACCAAGCAGCAAAAGCCATTCGAGCCTTGGGTATAGAACGGTCCGATGCAGTTACGATTCCAATTATAGCTTTGTCTGCAAATGCTTTTATAGATGATATTCAGGAATCCTTGGATTCAGGCATGAATGACCATATTTCCAAGCCGATTAACATGGAAGAAGTAACTGATACAATCGCTAAATACATTAAAGACGATACATGTTTGGAAAAGGAACTGAAGCAGAAACAAAATGACAGATAAGTGTCGGAGCATCAGGAAAATCGCATCGTTAGTGAGAAAAAGTGACGATATCTGAATCCTTTATAACAAAGTATTTAAGCATTGTCTAAAAGATCAGATGTTAATAAAAGAATACATTAAATAACAAAAAAGGAATGTAAAGAGGTGGAACTGTATCTGGCCAGGAAAGGCAGTGCAGTTTCGTCTTTTTTGTGCTGTCCTTTTCCTTTTATTCCATGTAAAAGTTGGAACTACGGCGGAGCCACTATAACAGGTGCATTTGTTTCTTTACCCTGAGACAAATTATAGTGATATTGTACAAAAATAAAATAATTTGAAATTTGCTGTGATTTTTTTCATTTTGATACGTTTATTATAAAGAGTAAATTCAGCAGAAAGGGTTTGGAAAGTAGAAAAATGCAATATAATAGAAAATGATTAATGGTGTAGTATTTTTGGAAGAGCAGGCAGATTATTTGTTGCTTCTTGGAAAAGAGGGCTTATATACAGTGCAGGCAGAAAATGATCATTGGAATGTTCATTATACACTTCCGGGAGATACATCAAATTTAGACAAACAGTTTATTTCCAAAGATGAAGCATTGCAGGATGTTTATGAAATGGATAATATATGGCGCAGAAACAGATGGAAATTTTTGCCAATGAAAGAACTAAGGACAAGCTTAAAGAAAATTCTCATGGAAGCTGGATTTACACAAGCAGAACTTGCCGAGATGGTGGAAAATTGCAAGGATAATATAAGGAGACTGGAGAGGAACAAATTTATAAATCCTACATATCAGCTCCATCATGATTTCACAGAATTTTTTGAAAAACCTGTGGAAGAAATTTGTGGATATGAAGAAATATAAAATAGAAGGCTGGTGCATAGCAGAAGTGAGCTGTTAATGCATCAGCCTTTTAAAATTAGCCAACTACTTTTCCAAAAGTTTTTAAGGTGGAGCCGGAAGTGACTTGGATAGGAGCATATTTTTTATTTAGAGAAATAAGTTGGATACCGGAATCAGATTGATGATATTTCTTTACATAAGCATCACCATCGAGGAAAAAGACACCGATTTCTCCTTCTTTAAGAGTTTCTTGTTTATGAATCCAGATGATCTGTCCATCCAGATAGAGAGGCTCCATACTGTCACCACATATGATGTTGTTCCGAAAGAAGAAATTGCTGAATTTGAAGAGCTTATGCGCAAAACCATAGCTGACATTGTATCAGAAGCCAGTAGCCTTGCCTGTTGGGTGTATGTGCAGAAATATGTGAAGCACAAAACCCTAAACGAAATGCTGCAAGAATTGCCAGACGTAGGTCAATTCATCCTAGCTATGGATACTTGGTTTGAAAAACTGATGGAGAAATAATCCAGGAAAATAGTTTAAAGTTTACATGTTATGATCATGTATGAAGTTGGAACAAAATAAAAGATTGTGCTATACTATTGTTCAAGAAAAAAAACTCATTGACATATTTCAATCTATTTAGGAGGATAAACGATCATGTGTACAGCAGCAACTTATAAGACAAAAGATTTTTACTTTGGACGAACCCTCGATTATGAATTCTCTTATGGTGATCAGATAGTAATTACACCACGTAATTATGCGTTTAATTTTCGCCATGTTGGCGATATGAAAAATCATTATGCAATTATTGGAATGGCTCATGTTGCAGAGGATTATCCTTTGTATTATGATGCTATGAATGAAAAAAGGAGTGGCAATGGCAGGACTGAATTTTGTCGGAAATGCTGTTTATGCCGCGATTAAGCCAGATGTGGAAAATATTGCACAGTTTGAATTTATTCCGTGGATTTTAAGTCAGTGTTCTTCTTTAGTTGAAGTTCGCGAGCTTCTTGAACGAATTAATATTGTTAATACTCCTTTCAGCGAGCAATTGCCATTAGCACAATTACACTGGATCATTTCTGATGAGAATGAGTCAATTACGGTAGAATCTATGTCAGATGGTTTGCATATTTATGATAATCCAGTAGGAGTGCTTACGAATAATCCGCCATTTCCACAGCAGATGTTTCAACTAAATAATTATATGCATTTATCTCCTAAACAGCCCAGAAATACTTTCTGCGAAAATTTGGCTCTTGATGCATATAGTAGAGGTATGGGAGGATTAGGTCTTCCGGGAGATCTCTCATCTTCCTCACGCTTTGTACGTGTAGCTTTTACAAAGGTAAATGCAATTTCAGGTGAATCAGAGGAAGAAAGCGTTAGCCAATTCTTCCACATTCTCGGATCTGTGGATCAGCAACGAGGATGTTGCGAAGTAGCGGATGGAAAATATGAAATCACATTGTATACGTCGTGTTGTAATGTTACAAAAGGTATTTATTATTACAATACTTATGAAAACCATCAGATCAGTGCAGTAGATATGCATGTAGAAAATCTGGATAGTGATAAAATGATTTGTTATTCAGTAATTCAAGGAGAACGAATCAACTATCAAAATAAATAATGTTTTGAAATCAGGGATGAGGTAGAAAGGAAAGTTCCATGACAAAAGATGAAGTAAAAAAACTCAGGATGAACAGTCCGGAATCACTACAGTTTTTAAATAATGCTACAAAATTTTATAATTTAATGATGATGTATCGTTGTGCTATTCGGGAGATACAAACTAAACTTGAGGTTTTGGATGATGAATTTTCAGTTGAGAACAATCGAAATCCTATTTCTTTTATAAAAACAAGAATTAAGAAGCCCAATAGTATTTACGATAAACTGCAGAAGATGGGATATGAATTTACAACAGAAAATATACAGACATATCTCAATGATGTAGCAGGCGTTCGAATAGTTTGTGCGTTTATTGACGATATTTATATGATATCAGATTTGATTACCCAACAGGATGATATTAAAGTTATTGAAATAAAAGATTATATAAAAAATCCAAAATCGAATGGTTATCGAAGCTATCATATGATTGTTGAAATACCAGTATTTTTTGCTAAGGGTAAAACACCTATGCGTGTAGAATTACAGATTCGAACCAATGGTATGGATTTCTGGGCAACATTGGAACATCAACTTCGCTATAAAAAAGGAATTGAAGAAATGCCTGGCTATGATGAGATAAGTGAAGAATTACTTCATTCTGCAAGAGCTATCATTGAAGCAGATAATGAAATGCAGAGAATAAAAGACAAAATTGGTATGTTCCACGAAATTTAGGGAGAAAACTGAGCAAGTAGGAAGGTGGAATATATATGAAACAAGATACTTTAGAGGGCAAAGCAAAAACAAAAAATGGGGTAAAACGGCTGTGTTTTTCCATAATCTGCATTCTTCTGGAAGTGATTTTTATTATTACTATCGTAACACGCTTGAATGAATATGCAGAAATCATAAATTTATTTACAAGGATTTTGAGTGGGATCTTGGTTTTGGGATTGTACGCATCAAATAAGACATCCTCTATGAAAATGCCTTGGGTCATCTTAATTCTAATTTTCCCAATTATGGGTGTAGGCCTGTATTTGTTGATTGGTTTGAATGGTGGCACACATAAAATGCGTGAGCGATATGCAGAAATTGATAGCAAATTGTTACCAATGCTTTCCGATAATCAGGAGTGCTTAAACAGAATAAACGAAACGATTCCGAAGGCAGGAAATATTGCAAGTTATATACAAAGAAATTCGCAGTATCCAATCTATCAGAATACGGATATTGTGTATTTTGATGAAGCAGTGAAAGGATTAGAGGCACAGCTTAAGGATTTGGAGAAAGCACAAAAGTTTATCTTTATGGAATATCATGCGATAGAAGACGCTGAAGCATGGCATAAGATTCAAGATGTTCTGGAAGAGCGAGTAAAAGCAGGTGTGGAAGTTAGAGTATTCTACGATGATATGGGTTCTATAGGCTTTATTAACACAGATTTTGTGAAAAAAATGGAGGCAATAGGAATTCATTGCCGTGTATTCAATCCGTTTATGCCAGGTTTAAATCTGTTTTTGAACAATCGTGATCATAGAAAAATAACAGTTATTGATGGAAAAGTCGGATTTACAGGTGGATATAATCTAGCAAACGAATATTTTAATTACACACACCCGTATGGACAGTGGAAAGATACAGGTATTCGTTTAGAAGGAGATGCTGTTCAGTCGCTTACAGTGACATTTTTAGAAATGTGGAATGCTGTTAGTGAAAAAGCTACGAATGATACTGATTTTAGTAAATACATTATTCATTACGATTATAAAGCACAGCAAACAGGTTTTGTTCAGCCTTATGCAGACAGTCCTATGGATAATGAGCAGGTCGGAGAAGAAGTTTATATCAGTATGATAAATAAAGCTGAAAAATATTGTTGGTTTATGACTCCATATCTAATCATAACAGATGAAATGACGCATGCGTTATGTCTGGCTGCTAAGCGAGGGGTAGACGTAAGAATTATCACACCTGGTATCCCTGATAAAAAATTCATTTATAATGTAACTCGTTCTTTTTATCATGGATTAGTTAAACATGGTGTTCGTGTTTATGAGTGGACCCCTGGTTTCTGTCATGCAAAAATGAGTGTGGCAGATGACTGTATGGCAACTTGTGGAACAATTAATTTGGATTATCGAAGTTTATATCACCATTTTGAAAACGGCTGTTTTATGGCAGATTGTCAGGCAGTTGTGGAAATAAAAAATGATCTGATAAGAACGATGGGAGAATGTCGTGATGTGACAGACCAATATCAAACCGGACGAAGTGCATATTTGCGACTGGGACAATTATTTATGAGATTATTTGCTGGATTGCTATAAGAATTTGATGAAACGACCTTTCAAAAAACAGTTGATTTAGAAGTTAACTGTTTTTGAAAGGCCGTTTTTGCTATATCTAACAGTCTGTTGTACAAAGAAGATTTTGCATGGATGAAAAAAACAAACCTTGTTGAGGTTAAATTGAGGCTGACTTTGTATTGTATAGACATAAGATGAAAAAAGTCAGGTGATGTGCGATGGGAAAACGTAAGATATTTAAAATTGTTTTTGCTATACTGTCAATTTTTTTATGTGTGGTTTTTTATGAATTGCTCGGAATCTGCGTTGCATATAAAAAGCAGCCGGAAGTGTCCAATACAACCAAAAAAGAAACAAAAAATGGGTCATGGAACGAATGCAGTGAAAATACAGAACGGGCAGTAATCATAGAAAAGAATCCAGAAGCGCTTTTACAAAGAGTGCGTTTGATCAAGAATGCAAAAAAGGAAATTATTCTTTCTACTTTTGCATTTCAATCCGATGAAAGTGGAAAATTGATTTTAGGAGCACTGCATGATGCGGCAGACAGAGGTGTACATATTCGTCTGTTAGTAGATGGAATGGAGAGTTGGATTGATATGGAAGGAAATCCGTATTTCTATGGATTATCTTCCCATGAGAATGTTGAAATTAAACTGTATAATAAGGCCAATCCGTTGAAACCGTGGAAAATGATGGGTAGAATGCATGATAAATATTTGATTGCAGATGGAAAGAGATATATTCTTGGGGGAAGAAATACATACAATTATTTCCTGGGTGATTTTCCGGGACATAAGAACTATGACAGAGACGTGTTAGTGGTTTGCGATGAACCTGAGAAAGAAAATTCAGTTAACCAGTTGTCAGAGTATTTTGAAACCATATGGAATCAGGAAGACAGTGGTTATTTTCATGACAATAAAAAACTGGCAAATAGAAAATCTGTAAAGAACGCAATTTTAGAGCTGCAGAACAGCTATCAGAAATATTTTGAAGAGAATAAGGAAAGAATCTGCGAGACCGATTATACGGACGAAACTTTTGAGACAGAAAAGATTACATTAGTGTCAAATCCTATTCACACAGGTTCCAAAGAACCAGTAGTGTGGTATCAGTTGGGAGAATTGATGAAAAATGCAAAAAATCGTGTGAAGATCCACACGCCATATATTATCTGTAA
The DNA here is from genome assembly GCA_032620915.1 of Oscillospiraceae bacterium NTUH-002-81. NCBI lineage: Bacteria > Bacillati > Bacillota > Clostridia > Eubacteriales > Oscillospiraceae > Oscillospiraceae bacterium NTUH-002-81. The sequence continues at coordinate 3,596,030 of CP136052.1, read as the reverse complement.
TGATATGATGTATAATACATGGGAGGAGATTGCAGAGAACGTTTCAGATTTTTCTATCATGACAAATTCAGTTGCGAATAATGGGAATCCATTTGGGGCTGCCGATTATGCGAAAAACAGAAATAGAATCTTAAGTACAGGAATTGATATCTGGGAATATGAAGGCGGTTATTCATACCACGGAAAAAGTATTCTGATTGACGATGATCTGTCTGTAATCGGTTCCTTTAATATGGACATGAGAAGTGCATATCTGGATACGGAACTGATGCTTGTAATACGCAGTAAAGATATTAATAAACAGTTGGAAGAGGGCATGATGGAATATGAAAAAGTGTCCCGCCAGATATTAGAAGGCGGAACTTATAATGATCCATATCATGTAGAGCCAATCGAATTAACAAAGAAACGTCAGAGAAAAAATATTTTTGGTACAGCATCTGCTTGGATGGGCAAGGTATCTGTTTTAATAAGGAGGAAGGAAAACGTGTTTCAAATATTGATTGTAGAAGATGATAAAGAATTAAGCCAGCTATTCCAAAAAGTGCTTGAGAAGAATGGATATCAAGTCAAAAGTGCATCGGATGGAGCACAGGCATTAGAAGTATTGGATAAGGAATATATTGATCTGATCATTTCTGATATTATGATGCCGGTTATGGATGGCTATGAACTGGTGTCAGAACTTCGTTCAGCAGGATATCAGATACCAGTGCTTATGATCACTGCGAAAGGTTCCTTTGATGATATGCGTCAGGGATTTTTTTCGGGAAGTGATGATTATATGGTAAAACCGGTAAATGTGAATGAAATGGTTTTAAGAGTCGGAGCACTGCTTCGCCGTGCACAGATATTGAATGAACACAAAATTGTGATCGGTTCAACAGAGTTTGATTATGATGCAATGACGGTTACAACTGATAAGGAAAGTCTTGTTTTACCTAAAAAACAATTCCTGCTTTTATATAAGCTTGCAGCTTCGCCAGGCAGAATATTTACAAAACAACAGTTGATGGATGAAGTATGGGGATACGAGACGGAGGCAGACCCACATACAATAGAGGTACATATAGGAAGACTCAGAGAGCGTTTTAAAGATAACCCGGATTTTGAAATCGTAACAATGCGTGGAATTGGATACAAGGTGGTGAAAAAATAATGGAACAAAAGAAAAAAAAAGGATTGCGGATCCGATCCTGTCTGACTGGTGCAATCTGGCTGGCACTTGTATTTTCAACAGTCATATCTGCTTTATTATTTGCTTTTTTGAATCATTTTTTTAATCTGCCGGGCAGCATACCTGTGCTTGGCTGGCTTTTGATTTTCAATACATTGATTGCAGGGCTGATCACTTCCTTTATCAATGCAAAGTTACTGGAACCAATTACCAGACTTAGTAAAGCAATGAAGGAAGTTTCTCAGGGAGATTTTGAACAGCATTTGGAAACGAACAGCCGTATAGCAGAAGTTGGAGAATCTTATCAAAGTTTTAACGTTATGACAAAAGAACTTCGTGCAACAGAGGTGCTGCAGATGGATTTTGTATCTAATGTTTCTCATGAGTTTAAGACCCCGATTAATGCCATTGAAGGATATACAATGCTGCTTCAGGGAGAAGAACTGTCTCCGGATCAAGAGGAATATGTAGAAAAAATCTTATTTAACACCCAAAGACTTTCCGGATTGGTTGGTAATATTTTGCTGTTATCCAAGTTAGAGAATCAGAATATACCAATGAAAAAAACAGAATATCGTCTGGATGAACAGATCCGTCAGGCATTTCTTTCATTGGAAACAAAATGGACAGAAAAAGAAATTGGTTTTCAGGTAGAATTGGAGGAAGTTAAATATACTGGGAATGAAGGTCTTTTTATGCATGTCTGGATAAATCTTTTGGATAATGCGATTAAGTTCAGCCCTTCAAAGGGGACAATTACGATGTTTCTGAAACAAGAACAGGATTCTGTTAAGTTCATTCTGGAAGATGAAGGACCAGGAATAGAGGATGATGTAAAATCCAGAATATTTGACAAGTTCTATCAGGTAGATGGATCTCATAAAGCAGAAGGAAATGGCCTAGGTCTTGCACTTGTAAAACGGATTGTAGATAGTGCCGGAGGAACAATCAAAGCAGAAAACCGTGAATATGGTGGATGCAGATTTGTTATAGAGCTGCCAAAGCAGAAAGATGAGATTATATAGTTTTAAGATAAATTAGAAGATGGGAGGATTTATATGACATTTTATCAGGAGTTGCAGTTAAATCAGGCAGGTTCTAAAAACCTGTTGAAAAAGAGTGAAACACTAAAAGAAAAATTATATCATATGTGGGTATATCTGGTGAAGATAGCTGTTACAATGGCATTTTGTTTTTTCTTTGTTAGTATTTTCAGTATCCTATTTGGAAATGAGAACAGCATTGTAGGTGTAGTAGTCTTATTATGTCTCATGGTGTTTAGAAATGCGGATCTGGGGATCCACACCGGACAATCTACGATGCTTTTGGCTTTGTTCTTTGTAATTATGACTGTATGTCCGCATTTGGCAAATCAGTTTTCACCGGTATTGGGAATGCTATTAAATATTGCGGCACTGGCTGTGTTGATTCTGTTCGGATGCCATAATCCATTCATGTTTAATCAATCTACATTGGTTCTTGGGTATCTGCTGCTATATGGTTATGATGTTACGGGAAAAAGCTATCAGATGCGATTAGTCGGAATGGCTTTAGGTGCAGCACTTACCTGCTTCGTATTTTATCGAAATCATAAAAACAGAACTTATAAAAGAAATCTGAAAGATCTGATACAAGAATTTGATATCACTTCTTCCAGAACAAAATGGCAGATATGTCAGATTTTATGCGTACCGATTGTCCTTTGCATTGCAGAACTTTGTAATATGCCACGTGCAATGTGGGCTGGTATTGCGGCCATGTCCGCGATTTTGCCGTTTATGGAAGATATGCACTACAGAGTCCGTAAAAGGATTGTCGGAAATATTGCAGGTGTTATATGTTTTACAGTATTATATTTTCTGCTTCCTTCGTCAATCTATGCATATATAGGAATTCTTGGTGGAATCGGTGTAGGATTTTCAGCACAATATGGCTGGCAGGCAGTATTTAACACATTTGGTGCTTTAGCCATTGCTGCAGAGACTTATGGACTACAAGGAGCGGTTAGTCTTAGAGTGATTCAAAATGTTTTTGGTGTTGTGTTTGCTTTAGCATTTTGTGTTATATTTTATTGGTTTATGTCTAAAAAAAAAGGAAAGTGAGATGACCGTACATGCAGAGTGAAGTGAATCAGGAAGAAAATTTGAATAGAATTATTACGGTTCCTAATCTTCTTTCTTTTTTTCGGCTTTGTCTGATTCCGGTAATTATATGGAGTTATTGTGTAAAGAAAAATCCTCTGTTAGCTGGTGAAATCTTATTGCTGTCTGGTCTTACGGATCTTGCTGATGGATATATCGCAAGAAGATTCCATAGGATTAGTAATTTAGGAAAAATACTTGATCCGGTGGCTGATAAGCTGACACAGGCAGCGATGTTAATCTGTCTGTTTACTCGTTTTCCGCATGTGCTTCTTTTAATCGTAATAATGGCAGGTAAGGAGCTGTATATGGTAGTCAGTGGATGTCTTGTGATACGAAAGACAGGAAAAGTACATGGTGCAGACTGGCATGGAAAGATAGTAACCTTTTTATTATATGGAACTGCAGCGGTGCATATTATATGGTTCCACATTACACCGATGGTATCAGATCTGTTGATTGGTTTGTGCGCTATAATGATGGTCATATCGGTCGCTCTGTATATTATCCAGAATACCAGGACTCTTAAGGAAGAGACTGTATAAGCAATTTTATATTGCAATGACTAGAAAAATATTTAGGAGAAGATAGATATAAACAGTAAGTCAAACACACAAACTATGGAGTCTTTAGTCAGTTTAATAAAATTTTAGATAGAAAATAAATCATTATAAAAAGATCCTGTTCATACTATGATATATAGAACAGGATCTTTATTTACTTTATTTTGCCAGGAAATTGCTCTGAATCTCCATCGGCATATGATAAGCCTGGCCTCGTTTTGTCAGGCTGTATAATTTAAAGCTCATTAGTTCCGGAGTCGCATTTAATGAACTGCAGAGTCCGAAATAATCCAGGTCCTCGTTCTGAACCATCAGCCTTTTAAAATTAGCCAACTACTTTTCCAAAAGTTTTTAAGGTGGATCCGGAAGTGACTTGGATAGGGGCATATTTTTTATTTAGAGAAATAAGCTGAATACCGGAATCGGATTGATGATATTTCTTTACATAAGCATCACCATCAAGGAAGAAGACACCGATTTCTCCTTCTTCAAGTGTTTCTTGTTTATGAATCCAGATGATCTGTCCATCCAGATAGAGAGGCTCCATGCTGTCACCACATACCCGGACACCGAAGTCAGCACTGGAAGATACTTCATCACCAACTTCAATTTCGGAAAAACGGTCGGAATCAAGGAATTGTCCTGTTCCAGCTGAAACCGGGAGATCATAGAGACTGAGAGTTCTTCGTGGAAATTGATAAATGATTGGTTCTTCTCGAATGTATTCCCCACTTTTCATTAATAGGTTCATGTAGTCAAGAACTTTGGCTTGTCCTTCGTCATTTAATTTGGAGAAAAGTTTCTCATCCGTTCCAATCTGGAATGTTCTATTTATATCGGAAATCTCAAGAATCTCACAGAGGGCAAAAAATTGTAAAACATTTGGCAGGTTTACATTTTTTTCCCATTTACTGATAGAATGAGCTTTTACATCTAAGCCTCTTTCACACAGAAGAGCTGCCAGTTGTGGTTGAGACAGTTTTCGGTCTTTTCTTTTATTAGCAATAATGGATCCAAAATCTTTCTTTATCATCATACACCTCCATGTAATAAAACTAAAATAGATGATTTCGAATATGTAAGATTGCATTTAGCATACCTAATTCAACTTAATTCGTAAAAATGAATTAAATGAGATATTTAACTCGACAAATGAGTTAAAACGAGTTACACTATATTTGAGTTAAATGATAGGAGGGATTGAGATGCGTACAATTCCTAAAGAGGAAAGTTTAGATATCGAGTTCAAGAGTGATTTAAAATGTTACCCGGATCACGATCTTATTGAAGAAATTGTTGGAATGACAAATACGGCCGGGGGATGTTTATTCCTTGGCGTTGAAGATGATGGAACAATTACCGGTGTTCATAAAAAACATAGAGACCCTATAGGAGTAACTGCGCTGATTGCCAATAGCACTGTTCCGCCTATAGCTGTGAGGGCAGAGATAATTACTGAAGAAGATAAGGATGTTTTGAAAATTGAAGTGCCAAGAAGTCGAGGGGTTGTATCTACTGCATCAGGGAAAATATTGAGAAGGCGGAATAAGCTGGATGGAAGCCCGGAAGTAATACCAATGTATTCATATGAGATCCCATCTCGTCTTGCAGAGCTTGGGATGCTTGATTATTCCGCTCAGCCTTTAGCAGGAGCTACTTTAGATGACTTGGACCCAAATCAGAGAGTAAGACTTCGGCGAATCATCCAGAATAGATCTGGGGGCGAAAAAACTTTACTTTCTTTACCGGATGAGGAATTGGATATTGCATTGCGTCTTGTTACAAATGTTGCTGGTAACTATGTTCCAACAGTTACAGGTATGCTATTAATTGGTAAGGAGGAACGCATTGCAGAGTTGCTACCAACAGCGAAAGCTGCATTTCAGGTTTTAGAGGGAACAGCTGTCCGTGTAAATGAGGATAGTAATAAACCTCTTCTTGAATTGTTCGAGAGCTATGAGACATATATCAAAGCATGGAATCCGGAAAGAGAGACCGAGTATGGCTTATTTAGAATTCCAATCCCGGAGTTTGACTGGGCTGCTTTTCGAGAAGGTTTGGTAAATGCATTTTGCCATAGGGATTATACTATGCTTGGCTCAGTAAGGGTTTTGATAGATGATGAAGGAATGACTATTAGTAATCCTGGCGGATTTATAGATGGGGTTAATTTAAAAAATCTTCTTACAGTAGAACCACATGGACGTAATCCGGCACTTGCAGATGCAATGAAACGAATTGGCTTAGCTGAGAAAACGGGAAGAGGAATTGATAGAATTTATGAAGGATCTATCATTTTTGGAAGACCTTGGCCAGACTATTCTGAGTCCACCAGTAGATCTGTTAAATTATTTATTCAAAGAGCAAAAGCAGATTTACCGTTTGCAAAATTTGTTGCGGATGAGCAAAACAGACAGGGGAAACCGTTATCAATATATGTGTTAATGATTTTGTCGGTTCTTAATAATGAAAGAAGATGTACTGTTGAACGGATTGTTGAGTTGACAAATCTTGGAGAAAATAAGATCAGATCGGCAATTGAGTTTATGATTGAATCTGGATTGATTGAAGCATCTGGAAAAGGAAAAAAATCGTACTTGCATTCTGGGAAAAAAGATTTATCGTGAGAATAAAAAAGCAATACAGTATGTTCGACAGACAGACATAGACAGTATTAGATATCCTGAATTAGTAATGAAGCTGGCAAATACTCAGAACGGAATTATCACAAAGCAAGATGTAATTGAATTGTTGAAAGTAACTCCTTCACAGGCATATACAGTTATAAAAAAACTTCAAGGAGAAGGTCGTTTGAAATTGTTATGTGGGGGAAAATATTCTAAGTACAAAGTGGTTAATTCTTAACGCAGTTTAACTCAAAAAGAAACGAGTTAAAAACGAGTTAGAATTGAATTAAAAATAATGAAGGTACTGTAATGGTATTTGTCATTTGCTGCAGGTTAGAAAGTTTTACCCGATGAGCATAGGCCGGGCTCTGCATTGCTTTCACATTTGTCTGGAGATTTACAACCAGTCGCAGGTGAGATCTGACATAGAGGATGGCCAATGGATCCTTGCGTAAGAAGGTCTGTTCCAGGTGTGTTTTTCCATATCGTGTTCCCAGTGCACGTTCAGTGATCCGCTTCTGTCGATCAGGATGAAGATAGCTGTATCTGCCACGATGCTCAATCACAGAAATCTGAAATTGTTCCAGAAGCTTAGATTGGAATTCATCAAAACTATTGGATGTGGCAGCACATTCATCAATCGCATTACGCAAATATTCTTTCTGTGTAAGGAACACGGTGGATGTTGGTTTGAGACCATCTTCGATGATTTTCTGATTGATCTCATCCAGTTTTTGCTGACCATGTTTCTGTGCCATATACTCTTTCTGAGTAATTTTTCTTTCAGCCGGAGCAAGAAGATCTATCTGGTGAAGTCCTTCCTGTTGGCACCGATCCATGACAGTTTTCTTAGAAATAGTGCTGTGAACACCTTTAGGTGGAACCAACAGACAAGTGAAACGTCTGTTATTGAGAGGGTATGGGGAGATCCCCATCAAGATAAATCCCATAGGATGACAGGATGCCAAACGGCAATACTGTTAAACATGGGTGGATCTTGCTCTTAATTGTACCCCTCTATATAACGAAACGCTCAGAGGCTGTTTTATAGTGGGAGAAAAGAAAAACTACAAGAATTTTTTATGTTATACGTTAGAAACCATTAAAAGAGAAAAATCCAGTTCACATCATGCGATGTGCCCTGGATTTTTCCTTTTGCGATATTTTATTATCTTGAGAATTTATCACGGTATCGAATATACATATCATCCCAATCCATGAACAATACGTAAAATACTCTTCCGTATTGCTGGCTTTCTACGATTCTTCCGTGATCAAGTACAGAAAGGTAAGTTCCGTCAGCTTTTCGAAGATGGAAGTGAATATAGTCATTTTCATTACCACTGTCAATCTGTTCCCAGATACTTGATTCTATCCGTTGTTGTTCATCTTCCTGAATCAGGTTTCGAAAACTTTTCTTAGTAAGTCTGAATAGTTCATCTATATCTTTATATCCAGACATATGAAGAAATTCATCATTTGCATAAAATAGTTCATCATCTTCTTTATCAGCTCTGTATATGATAAATGCACCTGGGAGATGCTTTGAAATATCCTTGAATGCGAATCCAAGCTGTTTGCGGATACCTGACTGAAGACCTTCACTGTAGACCATACATCCGTTTTTACCATGAAGCTTTATTTCATAAAGAGCTGCATCTGCACAGCGCATGAGTTGTGAACGGTTGGATGCAAATGTTGGATATTCTGCATATCCTAGAGAAATATAAAATGCATGTTCCTCACCATGACATGAGAATACTTTGGGAAGTTCGGTGAATTGATGTAGCTGTACATCTGCTTCTGTAAAGGTACAATTTGGTAAAAGAATGCAGAATTCATCACCACCGTTTCTTCCAAGTAATGCATCGGATGGGAAAAAAGCTTTCATGCTGTCTGCAAGATTCTTTAATGCCATGTCTCCGTAACTGTGTCCATAGATATCATTGATAAACTTGAAATCATCGATATCAAGGAGTGCAGCCACAAAATGTGTTTGCGGATTTTTAGAAATCATCTTTTCTGCTAACTCATCAAATCCATAGCGGTTATAAATACCTGTAAGAGAATCTGTATGTGCCAGTATTTGATATTTGTTCTTATGTTCTTTTGCTACTAACCATACTCTGGTAAGAACTGTCAGAAAAAGGATTATTATAACAAATATTCCGCTGGTGATTATGATTAATGTGCTATTCCTCCATCCACTTTTAGGTGTTATCTCAATTTTCCAGTTTTCATCTCCTATTGTAAAAGTATAAGAAACAGGATGGTTTATTTGATCATCTGACTGATAAACCACTTTATAAGTGTTACTCCAGGGAGTAACTGTTTTTAAAATTCTATATTCATATCCAAAATCTGAAAGTGCATGGATCGAGTCTGAAAAAATGTCCGGAACATGCAGGATAATGATCGTAAATCCCCAGAAATACTCTTGATCGTTTTTATCTTTCAGGTAGACTGGATTGCGGACGGCAATTCCATATCCGCCCTGTTTCAATTTGAAAGGACCTTGTGTAATGATTGTATGGTTGTCTCTGGCATAACAGGAAATCTTTCCACGGTCTTTATCATGGATCAGATCAATCTTACCTGCCTCATTTCCGGCAGCCGGATAAATATCGGTTACAACACCATTAGGAGCAAGTTGTATGCTTTCAATAGAATCAGATATAAGATTTCCGGCAATCGTTTCAAAATGATGGATGTCACCATCTTCACTTATTAAGATTTGCTTCAAAGCATTCGTAATCTCAATTCCGGATGTAATTTCATTCTTTATGCGTTCACCATAGGTGGCTACATTTAATTGTGCTGTTATGTGTCTCTGCTCTTTTTCATGGGTGTCTGTTTTGTATACAATTAAACTAACAAGGCATATTCCCAGTAAAAAAAATGATAAGAGGCACAAGTGTTTTCTTCTTCACTTGGTTCACCTCGTTTTATCCATGGGTATTTTATAATAAAGCATTATATCACAGAAGTTGAAAAACACAATAAATTTTCTGATAAAAGACAATATGTTTACGTTAAAACGATAAAGTTTTTTTATGGCAGAGTACTTGAATAAAAATATTGTAAAAAATAGCGGGGAGGTTATTGATAATTAATGAATGTAAAATTAAAATCTGGAAGCAAGAATAGTGACTTTGATTAATGAAGTGTATCAAGATAAAAAAATATACAGATTTTCCATCCAATATTATTGACGTGTAAAAAACTTCATGGTATTTTTATTTTGGGAAAAATGGAAATTATTTAAAGGCAAACTTGTTGAAAAGCAGGGACGCAAAGCTAGAAGGGGCTAAAGTCAGGAATTTTGACCAGGTCAGCCGGTTGCTACTGTTTCCATATCATATATGGAAAAATGTGAGAACGGAAGAGATTTTGATAAATCTTATACGATATGAATGCGTGATCTTAAAGAAATGTAGAAAGGGCACTGGCAGATTGTCGCAGGTGTCCTTTTTGTATGCCAAAATGTGTGAGAAAAGTTCTCTGTATACAGAGAAAAGCAGGATGAAGAAGGCGTAAAACGAAGAGAGGCTTTTTATAAAATGAAAATGGAAAAATTGCAGTTGAAAAAGTGGAAGCTTCTCCGAAAGGCTTATATGACCTTATTTTTATGGATATCCAAATGCCTGTAATGAATGGTTATGAGGCAACCGCAGCAATCAGGAGCCTTCCTGGTGACCAGGGAAAGCTGCCAATTATTGCCATGACTGCCAATGCTTTTGCAGAAGACGTACAGCTAGCCAAAAAATACAGGCATGAATGGACATCTTGCGAAACCGTTGGATATGAATAAGCTGAATAATGTTCTGGAAAGCTGGCTGTAATTGCTTCCCAATTATTGAATTAATGATTTTATCAGGAAAGAATGAGGAAAATACGAGTATGGAAAAGGTAAAACATTATCTGATAGCGTTATTGTCAGGGGTGCTTGTAGCAGCTACTGTTTTGCCTGGATGTGGACAATCTCAAAAAGCGGTATCTAAAAATGATGATCATCTTACTGTGTATCTGTGGGAAAATAGTTTAATGAAAAATATTGTACCCTATATCTATGAGCAGTTTCCAGATCAGGATATTGAGTTTATTACAGGTAATAATGATACCGATTTATACAGCTATTTTGAAGAACATGGTGAACTGCCGGATGTCATAACCGTGCGTCGATTCTCAGGAACAGATGCACAGGATCTGGAGCCATATCTTATGGATTTTGCTTCTTATGATGTTGTTTCCAGGTATTACTCCTATGCATTGCAATACTATAAAAATTCAAAAGATGAGATTCAGTGGCTTCCTGTCTGCGGTATGCCGCAGACAATCATTGCCAACAAGACATTGTTTGAACAGTATGGAATCAAGATACCGAAAAATTATAAGGAATATGCACAGGCGTGCCAGCAATTTTATGATAATGGTATAAAACCGTATTCCCTGGATCTTGCAGAAGACTGGTCTGCTCATGAGGTGATTCAGGCAGGTGCAATTGGTGAATTCATGAGTCTGGATGGAATCGAATGGAGAAGATCAGCTGAAAGTGCATCAGGGGATATCGCGTTTGATGATGCATTATGGAAACGTATTTTTTCAGAAACCCATACATTTCTGAAGGACTCACATTTTGCGAAAGATGATATCAGCGTCGATATTAATACTGCAGCGCAGATGTTCCTTGAGGGAAAAGCAGCAATGTTTCATGGTTATCCGGCACTTATGCAGGAATATCAGGAACAGATGGATGCAGAATTAACCCGTATACCGTTTTTTTCACAGATTTCGGATGAAGCTTTTATAAATATGACCCCTTCTTTGAATATTGCATTCAACAAAGATCTGGAAAAAGATCAGGAAAAACTGGACCTGGCATTCGATGTCCTGGATTGTATGATTTCAAAAGAAGGACAAACGTTGATTGCAGATGGAAAGGGTGTAATTTCATTAAATGTAGATGTTCCAAACATGATGGAAGATGTACCTGGCCTGGAAAATGAAATTAATAATAATTCTGTTTATATCCGATATTCTGCTCAAAAATCATTTGAGGCCAGCCTTAAGGCCGTTCACGGATTATTGTCAGGGGAAATGGATGAAACACAGGCTTATGATGCTTTTCGCAGCACAATGAATCGTAAGGATTCAAAAGAAAAAATCACAGTAAATTTTGAAAACGAATATGCCATTTCACTAAATGATAAAAACGGTCGTGATGCGGCATCTTCTATTTTAACTACGATCAGAGAGGAAAATGATGCGCAGCTGGCGCTGGTGCCATATTATTATTTTACTTCTTCCATTTACAAAGGGGAGTGTACCGACAGCCGGGTTGGTCTGATGACAGCAAAGAGTTCAGATACATCATTATACCTGGCAAAGATCAATGGCAAAGAGGTTTATGAGCTTGCGGAGAAATATCTTGCTGAGTCCGATGAGAAATTTCGTGTAATCAATAAATATGAATTACCAATTGCATCCGGTATGAAAATAATCGTCAGGCAAGAGGAAAACGGATTCTCATTAAAGGACATAGAAGTAAATAAGGAAAAAATAGACAAAGAAAAGGAGTATTCTATTCTTCTTACAAACACCACAATGTCTATTTTGGAAAAAATAAATCCGGAATGTGAGATCAGGCAGCTTGGGAACACAACATTATCAAGTGCATGGACCGCAGCAACGGCAAACGGACAGCAGCCGTCAGCACCGGAAGATTATATAGAGGTTGAAAAATAAAAGTGGGAACAGAACAAGCGATAACAAAAAGAAAAAAGATCATAGTACCATTGTTTTTTCTAATTCTTATCTTTTCAAGTTTGATTTTTGTAAAACTCCTTTTAAACAGGATGAACAGCTATATTGCGGAAAACGGGAAAAGCAGTATGGGAGCCGTTATTGAACAGATACAGCAGACCTATGATCTGCAGGTGAATGGATACTACAGTCAGCTGCATATGCTTGAGGATGCTCTTATTCAAGAGGAAGAAAGATCTCTTGAACTAGATAGTAACAAAAAGTTCTTTGAGGCATGGCAAAAAGAATCTGAAAGTACACTCATATTTCTCCAGGAAAATGGAAAGGCAATCACCACTGATGGAACAAAAATTCGGGTTGACATGCCAAGTAAACTTTTGTTGGAGTTGAAGAACGGATATAATATTGGAAAATTGGTTTCTCTTGATTATGAGCAGAAGAAAAAAGATAGTTATCTGGTTGCAATTCCATGTCAGGAATATATGATTAATGGGGAAACTTATACGGCAATTGGAACTGTGTATAATCATTCAAAATTAGATTCCATGTTAAGTGTGAAAAGCTATAATGGGAATGCGTATCTGTTTATGCTGGACAATGACGGAAATATAACTTATACAAACCAGCAGGAAGATAAATTTTTTAGAAACTATTCCCTGTTAAAACATTTAAAAGGAGGACAGGCTATCACAGAGGAAGAGGCTGATTCACTCAAAAAAAAGCTGGATGGCAGAGAGCAGGGAGTAGAACTCCTGGGAAATGACAAACCTTACTATCTGGGATACTGTCCGATAGAAAATAATAACACCATGCTGATCTGCATTGTAGAAAAAGGTGTCGTAGATAATGTGCTGAGAGATTATCAGAAAACGATAGTGTTTGCGACAATACTCATGGCAGGTTTTATACTTTTGCTTTTTGTCGGATTATTCTACAGTATTTCCAGATGCAATCTTGCTGATCAAAAAGCTGAATATGAAAAAAGAAATAATGAGATTCAGATGCAGGCATTGAGGGAAATGGAAGCGTCCAATAAAAAACTGAAAAAGGCAAAGGACATTACAACGGAAGCACTGCAGACAGCTGAAAATGCAAATAAGGCGAAAACAGATTTCCTGTCCAACATGTCACATGATATTCGTACACCAATGAATGCAATTATCGGAATGACATCATTGATCAGACATGATGCCGGAAATAAAGATAAAGTAATAGAGTATGCAGATAAAATAGACATTTCATCACAGCATCTGTTAGGAATCATTAATGATGTTCTTGATATGAGTAAGATTGAGGCAGGAAAAACAGTTTTTAAGTATACAGATTTTTCCATTTTGGATTTTATTACAGAACTCAATACCATATTCCACCCACAGATAGCTGAGAAAAATCAGACGCTTACTGTCACAAAAGAAAATATCCGGCATGAGTGGGTAAATGGGGACCAGGTTCATTTAATGCAGATTTTCAACAACTTGCTTTCTAATGCAGTGAAGTATACGCAGGAAGGTGGAAAAATTCAGTTTCTGGTAGAAGAATGTGAGACAAAGTCATCTGTCTACGCAAAGTACCGTTTCTTAGTCAGCGATAATGGAATGGGAATGTCGGCAGATTTCAAGAAGACAATTTTTGATCCGTTTACTCGTGCTGAAGATTCTGTGACGAATAAGATACAGGGAACCGGTCTTGGAATGGCTATTACCAAAAATCTGGTTGAAGCAATGGGAGGCACCATTGATGTGGAGAGTGAACTGAGCCAGGGAAGCTGTTTTGAGGTTCTTATAGATCTGAGAATTGCAGAAAATAGATCTGTTTCGTCAGCAGTACAGGAAGAAAAGAATGAACAGAATGATAATATCTTTCAAGGAATGAGATTCCTGTGTGCGGAGGATAATGAGCTGAATGCAGAAATCCTGACGGAACTGTTAAAGATTGAGGGTGCAGAATGTACCATCTGTGAAAATGGTGAAGAGATTTTGAAGACATTTGAAAAGTCTGCACCAGGGGATTATGACATGATCCTGATGGATGTGCAGATGCCTGTTATGAATGGTTATGAGGCAACGAGGGCAATCCGCAGAAGTTCTCATGAGTTGGCAAAGAAGATTCCGATTATTGCAATGACCGCCAATGCATTCTCGGAGGATATTCAGCATTCTCTGGCAGCCGGTATGAATGCTCATGTTTCAAAACCGGTTGAGATGAGGGTGTTGGAAAAGACGATCAGAAGCATAAAATCCGGCGGGGGGGGGCGAAACTCAAGGCATTAATCAATAACCACTAAAAATAATAATATTATTAATCATAGAGTGTATGGATTCAAACTCCATATGCTCTTTTTTTTACTTAATTTCAGAAAAAATGCAAAAAATTCAAAAAGATTGCTTTTGACCACTGTAAAACATGCTCTGAGCGTTTCGTTATATGAAGGAATAATTTTTCTTTCGTATTTCAAAGAAAAGAGGATAAAGAAATGTCAGAGAAAAGATGTTATACAGTTCAGGAGTTACAGGAAATCTTAGGAGTCAGCAGACCTACTATTTATAACCTTTTAAAGAAAAGGAATTCCGGTGGATCCAGTTGGATGGCGGAAAGTATCGCATAAGTCACTATTCAGACCGATAGATAAACCTATCTTATGTAAATTTAATTTGTAAGTCAGGTAAATTCGTGCTACGATGAAAACCAGCAGAAACGGGTAAATAAACTCGTTGATGATATGACTCTTTTTGATGATGATCTGATGAGTCATGTGTTTGATAAAAATATAGAAGCGACAGAGCTTATACTTCGCATTATTCTTGGAGAAGACATTAAGGTAATCAGGGTGGATGGACAGGATGAGTTGAAGAATCCTCTGGTAGATGGCCGTAATATTACTCTGGATGTACATGCAATAGACTCTCATGGGAAAGAGATTGATATAGAAGTTCAGGGCGATGTAAAGGGTGCAGCTGTGGAACGTGCAAGATTCCATAGCAGTATGGTTGATGCCAGAATGTTGAAAGTAAGTCAGGATTTTAAAGAACTCAAGGATTCCTACGTGATTTTTATCTATAAAAAAGATAAATTCAAGGAAGGATTACCGATATATCATATTGACCGATATGTCAGGGAGACTGGAAAACTTTTTGAGGACGGTTCGCATATTATATATGTGAATGGTAGTTACAAGGGCGAAGGTGAGATTGCTCAGCTTATAGAAGACTTTCACCAAAAGGAATCAGAGGATATGCATTATAAGGCATTGGCTGATGGGGTAAAACATTTCAAGGAAACTGAGGAAGGGTTCTGGATGTCCGGTGGACATCCGGTTAGAACCGACCGGAGCGAAGCGGAGACCGTGAAATTATGTGTGAATCAGTAAAAGAATCAGTAAAAGAATATGCAAAAGAATATGCGGATGAACGAGATGTGACAAAAGTAAAAAACTTATGGAAAATTTACAGCTTACATTGGAGCAGGCTTTAAATGCGCTTGATATCCATGGATCATCCAGAACTTATATTACAAAGCAGCTCCAGAAGTGACTTAAATGATAAAACAAAAGTTGTTAATTAATAGCAGGCCAACAACCTGCTGTTTTTCTTTGCGTAAAAGTATGTGCTTACAGAATTTTTGTATAGTCAGCTGAATGAGGATGAGTGTCAATAAACATCCCCCACTTGAAAAAAATATTGATTTATGCTAGTATTTTCGTGCAATACAGATGCGTATGATCGCATCTTTGGGCTGGCCGGAAGACCTGGGCCCACCAAACGGCGGGTAAGACACCCGTCATTTTTTATGGAGGTTTATGAAGTCGTGAAAAAGGATTTGCATGCGATAGAGATCATAAAGGAAACCGTCATTCTGACCGTCGCGGTGGCGATCATTGCGGCGGCGGTGTATTTTTTCCTGGTGCCGAGCCATACGTCGGTAAGCAGCATTTCGGGTCTGGGCATTGTGCTGTCCAACTTTGTACCGCTGCCGCTGTCGGCCATCACGATGATCCTGAATGTGGTGCTGCTGCTCATCGGTTTTGTGACGTGCGGCAGAGAATTTGGCGTGAAAACGGTGTATACAAGTATCATGCTGCCGTTGTTCCTGGGGCTTTTTGAAAAGGTATTCCCCGATTTTGGTTCCATGACAGACAGTCAGGAGCTGGATGTGCTCTGCTATATTCTGGTGGTCAGCGTGGGCCTGAGCATTTTGTTTAACCGGAATGCGTCCTCCGGCGGCCTGGATATTGTGGCGAAGATCATGAATAAATATCTGCATATGGAGCTGGGAAAAGCCATGTCCCTTTCGGGCATGTGTGTGGCGCTTTCTGCGGCACTGGTGTACGACAAGAAAACCGTGGTACTGAGTATTCTCGGTACATATTTTAATGGCATGGTGCTGGATCATTTTATTTTTGACAACAACATCAAGCGGCGCGTCTGTATCATCACGGAAAAAGAGGAGGAGCTGCGGCAGTTTATCATCCATGACCTGCACAGCGGCGCTACCGTGTATGAAGCGATCGGTGCGTATAATTTGGAAAAAACATAACGAGATCATCACCATCGTGGATAAGAGCGAATATCAGAAGCTGATGAAATTTATCAATCAGAAGGATCCGAAAGCGTTTATTACGGTTTATCATGTATCCAATATGCGGTATCAGCCAAAACCGTAAAGGATAGGCACAAAAAAGAGGAGTTTATATGGAAAGAGATCTGACAACCGGGAAAATTATGCCGCAGCTGGTGCGTTTTACGATACCGCTGGTGCTGGGAAATATTTTTCAGCTGACCTATAATGCGGTGGACAGTGTGATCGTCGGCCGGTATGTGGGTAAGGAGGCACTGGCGGCGGTCGGTATCTGCAATCCCATTGCGACACTGTTTATCCTGTTTTTAAACGGCCTCTGCATGGGGGCCAGTATTCTCATGGGGAATCAGTTTGGCGCCAAAGATTATGACCTTCTGCACCGGCAGATCAGCACGTCCATGCTGTCCGGTGTGGTGTTTTCGGTGTTCTTATCGGTGTTTTGTATCGTGTTTGCGCATCCGATCCTGCTTCTGATGCAGGTGGATGCCTCCATTCTGCAGATGACCATGCACTATATGCGGATCATTTTTGCCGGGCTTCTGTTTACGTTTATGTATAATTTTTTTGCAAGTACCTTGCGTGCCCTGGGGGACAGCCAGTCGCCGCTCTATTTTCTCATCACCAGTGCGGTGGTCAACATTGTGGGCGATCTGTTCTTTGTACTGTATCTGCACATGGGCAGCGAGGGCTGCGCCATTTCCACGGTGCTCAGCGAGGCACTGTCCTGTCTGCTCTGTATCATTTATATTCAGAAGAAGGTGCCGGTTCTGCAGCTGGGCAGAAAATGGCTTGTATTTGACCGGGCACAGCTGGGAAAGACGATTGCCTATGGCTGGGCGTCTGCCATGCAGCAGGCCACAGTGCAGTTGGGAAAACTGGGTATCCAGGCCATCGTCAACTCCATGGGTGTCTCCATTGCGGCGGCTTTTGCCGTGGTCAACCGGATCGACGATTTTGCCTATACGCCGGAGCAGAATATCGGCCATGCCATGACGGCGCTGATGGCGCAGAACAAAGGGGCCGGGAAGAAGGATCGTCTGAAGGAGGCATTTCGGTGCGGCATCCGCATTGAAGTGGTATATGGCATTTTTATCTTTATCGTCTGCTTCCTGCTGGCGGATCCGCTGATGCGCCTGTTTTCCAGCGATGCGGAGGTGTGCGGGCACGGCGCCACTTATCTGCGGCTGATCTCGTTCATGTATCTGCTGCCCGCCATCACCAACGGCATTCAGGGATATTTCCGGGGCATCGGAGATCTGAAGGTGACGCTGATCAGCAGCTTTGTGAACATGGGCGTGCGGGTGATCGCAGCTGTGATCCTGGTGTTTGTGTTTTCTCTGCAGATCGAGGCGCTGCCGATTTCCTATCTGGTCGGGTGGATCGGCATGCTCATTGCGGAGCTGCCGCTGCTGGTCAGAAGCTACCGTAATTATGGCAGATGAATGGCATCAACTGGTCTGTGCATGACGAAGAAAAAGGATGGCTGTATTTTGACGCAGGAAAATATTGAAAAAAGAAAGGTTGGGACGCATATGGAATATGTGAAAATTATTTCTGACAGCACATGTGATTTGTCCGGAGAATTGATCGACAGATATGATATTTCTATTTTGCCGCTTCATGTACTTCTGGGGGAAAAGGAATATAAAGATGGGGTGGATATTACGCCGGAGGACATCTACAGATGGTCAGATGAGAACAACACTACGCCAAAGACCTCCGCGCCGTCTATGGAAGAGGCGATGGAACTGATGCGCCCCTTTGTGGAAGCCGGCAGAGAGGTTGTCTGCTTCAGTATTTCAGATTCTATGTCAAGCTCCGGCAATGCCATGCGTCTGGCGGCACAGGAACTGGAGGCAGAGCATCTGGTGACCGTCATTGATTCCCAGAATCTTTCCACCGGTATCGGGCATCTGGTGGTGGAAGCTGCCATTCTTGCGCAGCAGGGCAAAACGGCGGAAGAGATCCGGGAGGCCATCGAAGCGCTTCGGCCCCGGGTACGGGCAAGCTTTGTCACAGATACGCTGGTGTATCTGCGCCGGGGCGGCCGCTGCAGTGCGCTGGCAGCCATGGCAGGGGGCGTGCTGAAGCTGCATCCGAAGATCGTTGTGAAGGACGGCGCCATGGATGCGTCGAAGAAATACCGTGGTAAAATCGCGTCTGTCATCATGTCCTATACGAAAGATATGGAAAGTGACCTGAAAGCGGCGAAACCCGACCGGGTATTCATCACCCATTCCGGGTGTGATCCCCAGATCGTTGCGGACGTGCGGCAGTACCTGGAAGACCTGCATGTTTTTCAGGAGATTCTTATCACAAGGGCCGGGTGCGTCGTGTCCAGCCACTGCGGGCCGGGAACGCTGGGGGTATTGTTTATCGAGAAAATATAAATAAGTTTAGCGTATCTTTATAGGAAGAGAGCCGTATGTAGTAAGGGGACTGTATATGGCCAGAAAAAGGGAGAAATTATGAAAACGAGAAGATTGGGAAAAACTGGCCTGCAGGTCAGTGAAATTGGTTTTGGCGGGGAATGGCTGGAACGTCACCCCGAAGCGGAGGGCGTGGAGCTGATCCGTTATGCGTCATCGAAAGGGATCAATACTCTGGACTGCTGGATGCCAGATCCGAAATCCAGAAATATCATCGGTGAGGGCATCAAGGAAAACCGGGAACAGTGGTACATCCAGGGCCATATCGGCGCTACCTGGAAGGATGAGCAGTATTACCGGACGCGGGACATGCGCTACGTGCGCCCTACCTTCGAGGATCTGCTGAAACGGCTGCAGACCGACTATATCGACATTGGCATGATCCACTACGTGGATTCGGAGGAAGAGTGGGAGCAGATCCAACACTCCGATTACATGGACTACGTCATGGAATTAAAGGAAAAGGGCATCATCCGTCATATCGGCATGAGCTCCCACAACCCCAAGGTTGCCATCAAGGCGGCCCAGTGCGGGTATGTGGAAATGATCCTGTTCAGCATCAACCCGGCCTTCGACATGCTGCCGGGCAGTGATAACATTGAGACGTTATTTGCAGAAACCTTCGATGAAAAATTCAAAGGCATTGATGAAGAGCGGGCGTATCTGTACAAATTATGCGAGGAAAATGACATTGGGATCACCGTCATGAAAGGCTTCGCCGGCGGTCGCCTCTTTGATGCCAGACGTTCGCCTTTTGGCGTCAGCCTGTCTCCGGTGCAGTGCATCCACTATGCCCTCACCAGACCCGCAGTCTGTTCCATCGAGTGCGGCTACGACACCAAAGCCCAGGTAGATGCGGCGCTGGCATACGAGACCGCCTCTGCGGAAGAGAAGGACTATGCTTCCGTGCTGGCCAACGCGCCCTTCCATTCCTACCGGGGCGAGTGTACCTACTGCGGCCACTGTAAGCCCTGCATGGCAAACCTGGATATCGCCATGATCAACAAATTCTACGATCTGGCCACCATGCAGCCGGAAGTACCGGCGGGTGTCAGATCCCACTATGAACTGCTGGAGCACAAAGCCTCCGAGTGCATCGGATGTCATGCCTGTGAAGAGCGGTGTCCCTTCGGTGTGCCCATCGCAGAGCGGATGGAAAAGACAGCAGAACTGTTTGGGTGCTAAACGCAACCGAATGCCTACGCACCGACAATGGCCGAAGAATACAACACTATCAGCGTGCGTTTGTTTGGTCATGAATGACATCAATCTGGCACATTTTCATGGTGGTAAGGGCTGCCTGGTGGCTTTCCGGGGTGACACCGGCACAGCAGGCTGCATCCACAGTGATGGGTACTTCCGGGAACTGTGCTTTCAGGATCAGGGCGTTGGAGACAACGCAGATATCTGTGCACAGTCCCACCAGCTCAATTTCGTCGAAATGGCGTTCATTCCAATGCGTCCAGCCGAAGGTGGGCTTGTCGATACAGACAGCGCCGCTTACCATCAGGCCGTCGGCGATCTGCCAGCCGTCGGTGCCCCTGATGCAGTGCTTCACAGGCAGCTTCCGGCCTTCCGGGGTATCCAGATAATCTTCCCCATGGGTGTCCCGGGTGAAAATGATCTCATCTCCGTTTTTCTCATATTCTTTTATTTTGGCGGCAACATTCGGGACGATGGCCTGTGCCTCTTTCGTTCCCAGAGAGCCGTCGATGAAATCTTTCTGCATATCGATCACGATCAGTGTCTTCATAGAAAATTCCTCCCGTTTATTTTTACAAATACCATACATGATTTTAGTTGATTTGGCAATCTATATGCTTTAAAAGCAATAAGAATCTCGGCAGATTCGTACTGTCACGCCAAATCTGCCGAGAATATCTTTGTAAATTTTAAATCTTCAGCGACCAGTCCTCGCAGTGCCACACCTCAGATACCACATCCTGATAGAACTCAGGTTCATGGCAGATGAGCAGGATACTTCCCCTGTAGTCCTTCAGTGCCCGTTTCAGCTCGTCTTTGGCGTCCACGTCCAGGTGGTTGGTGGGCTCGTCCAGCAGCAGGAGGTTGGTCTCCCGGTTGATGAGCTTGCACAGCCGGACCTTGGCCTGCTCGCCGCCGCTTAAGACGCGCACCTGGCTCTCGATGTGCTTGGTGGTGAGGCCGCACTTTGCCAGGGCGGAGCGGATCTGGTACTGGGTGTAGGAGGGGAATTCCTTCCACAGCTCTTCGATGCAGGTGGTGGTATTTCCCGGTGCCATTTCCTGTTCGAAGTAGCCGATGTACAGGTAGTCACCCAGCTGTGCCTGACCGGACAGGGGCGGGATGAGGCCGAGAATGCTCTTGAGCAGAGTGGTTTTGCCGATGCCGTTGGCGCCCACAAGGGCAATCTTCTGGCCGCGCTCCATGGAGAGATTTAAGGGGCGGGACAGCGGTTCGTCATAACCGATGACCAGATCCTTCGTTTCGAAAAGGATTTTCCCGGCGGCCCGGGCTTCCTGGAAGTGGAATTCCGGCTTGGGACGCTCGGCGGCCAGCTCGATTTTTTCCATTTTATCCAGCTTTTTCTGCCGGGACATGGCCATGTTTCGGGTGGATACCCGGGCTTTGTTGCGGGCAACGAAATCCTGCAATTCGCTGATTTCCTGCTGCTGGCGTTTGTAAGCTGCCTCCAGCTGGGCTTTCTGCACGGCGTAAACCTCCTGGAAATGGTCGTAGTCGCCCACGTAGCGGGTGAGGGACTGATTTTCCATATGATAGATCAGGTTGATGACGCTGTTCAGGAACGGGATGTCGTGGGAAATGAGGATAAACGCATTCTCATACTCGTTCAGGTAGCGTTTCAGCCACTCGATGTGCTGCTCATCCAGGTAGTTGGTGGGCTCGTCCAGCAGCAGAATGTCCGGCTTTTCCAGCAGGAGCTTGCCCAGCAGCACCTTGGTACGCTGGCCGCCGCTTAAGTCGGTGACATCCTTGTCCAGACCGATGTCGGCAAGGCCCAGCGCCCGGCCGATTTCCTCGATTTTGGCATCAATGATATAGAAGTCGTGCATGGTCAGCAGATCCTGGATCGTGCCGGTCTCCTCCATCATGGCCTCCATTTCCTCGGGGGTGGCCTCCCCCATCTGTTCAAACAGGGTGTTCATCCGTTCTTCCATCTCAAAAAGCCAGGAAAAGGCGGATTTCAGCACGTCGCGGATGGTCATGCCCTTCTGCAGCACGGCGTGCTGATCCAGGTATCCGGCCCGGACGTTTTTCGCCCATTCGATCTTGCCCTCGTCGGGCATCAGTTTTCCGGTGACGATATTCATGAAGGTGGACTTTCCCTCGCCGTTGGCGCCGATGAGCCCGATGTGCTCCCCTTTCAGCAGGCGGAAGGACACGTCGTGGAAAATCGCACGGTCGCCGAAGCCGTGGGACAGGTGTTCAACATTTAAAATACTCATTTATCGTATACCCCTTTCCATTCATACAAACAGTATCAGTGTACCGTATTTTAAGGCCGGTGGGAAGCCTGTACTTTTTGATGGTTGCTATTTTTCGCGTTTTTTGGTACTCTAGTAGTCATAAAGGGTAATTGTTCAGCCATGCATCAATGCATCTGGATTCCTGTGTGCGCACAGTATCTGTCTGCCGGGTATGTGGCTGAATGATTACCCAAATCTTGTATTGGGAGAGAATAGAATTATGGAGACACATCACGGACAACTTCACACGAACAGAAGCACGTTTTCCGGCAAGCTGGGATTTGTACTGTCTGCGGCAGGGGCTTCGGTAGGACTTGGGAATATCTGGAGATTCCCCTATCTGGCAGCGAAATACGGCGGCGGTATTTTCCTGCTGGTGTACGTTGTTCTGGCACTGACCTTTGGATATTCCATGATCGTAGCGGAGACGGCGCTGGGCCGTATGACGGGCAAAAGCCCGGTGGGCGCCTTCGGGGCGTTTGCGAAACCTGGGAAAAAAATCGGGCTGGCTGTGTTTCGGCGGCTGGATCAATGCCATCATCCCGCTGCTGATCGTGCCGTACTATTCGGTAATCGGCGGCTGGGTCATCAAATATCTGATGGAATACGTGAAGGGACAGAGCAGCACGCTAGCTTCGGACGGTTATTTTTCTTCTTTTATTTCCAACGGCGTATCGGCAGAGCTCTGTTTTGTGGTGTTTTCGCTGCTGACGGTGCTGGTCATCTATGCCGGTGTGCAGAATGGCGTGGAGCGGGTATCCAAAGTGATGATGCCCGTCCTGGTGGTACTGTCCATCGTTATTGCGGTTTATTCCATTACCAGACCGGGGGCGCTGACGGGTGTGAAGTATTTCCTGGTGCCGAATCTGGAGCATTTCTCCTGGATGACGGTGGTGTCTGCCATGGGCCAGATGTTTTATTCCCTGTCTATCGCCATGGGCATTCTGGTGACCTTTGGTTCTTATATGAAAAAAGATATTTCGATTGAGGAATCGACCACGAGTGTGGAGATTTTTGATACGGCCATTGCGATCATGGCCGGACTGATGATCATTCCGGCGGTATTTGCCTTCTCCGGCGGAGATCCGAATACGTTGAATGCAGGCCCTTCTCTCATGTTTATCACGATCCCGAAGGTGTTCGAGAGCATGGGCATGGGTACGATTATTGGTGTTCTGTTTTTTGTGCTGGTGCTGTGTGCGGCACTGACCAGCTCTATTGCGTTGACAGAAAGTGCGGTATCTACTTTTCAGGATGAACTGAAATGGGGACGTAAGAAAGCTACGCTGGTGGTGGGGATCATCATGCTGGCGCTGGGCACCCTTTCTTCTCTGGGATACGGGCCGTTGGCCGGGGTGACGATCATTGGCATGCAGTTCCTGGATTTCTTTGATTTCCTCACCAACTCGGTAATGATGCCCATCGCAGCCATTGCCACCTGTCTGCTTGTATCCCGTGTCATCGGGATGAAACGGGTCGAGGAGGAAGTACTGCATGGGGAGAGCAGGTTTAAACGGAAACGGGTCTTCTATTTTATGATCCAGTATCTCTGTCCGATCTTTGCAGCCATCATCTTTGTGAGCTCGGTGGCAAATGCGTTTGGATGGATTTCCATGTAAAAATGTCAGGTGAACCGGCGAATGACCTTCGTCACGGTTTTCATATTTAACGGTTTGGAAAGGTGTGCGTTCATTCCGGCGGCCCGGCATTTGCTGATGTCATCAGAAAAGGCATTGGCGGTGAGGGCAAGAATCGGGATGGTACGGGCATCATCATGTCCATCAAAATTACATCGTAATATTGCGGGGAGCTGTGGGCGAATGCGTCCACAGCTTCTTTGCCGTTGGCGGCGGTTTCCGCCCGGGCGCCCTCGTCGGTGAGCATGACATGGGTCAGGTTTCCTTCGGCGTCCCAGGCTGCGGGGATAAAGGATGCGCGAACCCAGCAGTCATAGCAGTTGATGTAATCCTGATAAATGATTTTTTCATCGTTTTCCCCCACGTGTTTTCTCTATAAAACAGGATAGAACAAAGAAAATAAAAGGGAAAGAGAAGTGTGTCGATAAAAAGACACGATGCAGAAAAAATATCCTTTACAAGCGCGTGGGGTTACGTTAATATAATCAGGAAACGGGAGAGATCACCCGGAAGAATCCTGCCGGAAAGCATGAGAGAAGGGGAGGCTGCGTGATCGATGGATTATATTGTACTGGATCTGGAATGGAACCAAAGTCCCAACGGCAAGGGAACGGAGAATAAGGCAGTGCCCTTTGAGATCGTGGAGATCGGCGCCATCAAATTAAATGCGGATTTTGAGATCGTGAGCGAGTTCAGCGAGATCATTGCGCCCCGGATTTACCGGCAGATGCACCGCATCACCCAGGAGCTCATTCATCTGGATATGGAGCAGCTGTCCCACGGCGGCGCGTTCCCGGATGTGATCCGGCGGTTTTTTGACTGGTGCGGCAGCGATTACCGGTTCTGCACCTGGGGCATGATGGATCTCACCGAGCTGCAGCGGAACATGAAATATTACGATATCGACGGGCATCTGGGCTATCCGCTGGTGTATTATGATGTGCAGAAGCTGTTTTCCATTGCCTACGAGGATCGTAAGAGCCGCAGAAGTCTGGAATATGCCATCGACTATCTGAAATTTGACAAGGACGAGGCGTTCCACCGGGCAAAGAGCGACGCCTACTACACGGCGCTGATCCTGGAGGGGCTGCCCCGGGCCGTTCTGAAAAATTATTCCATTGACTATTATCGGACGCCGAAGAACCGTAAGGAAGAGGTTTACGTGGTATTCGACACATACAGCAAGTATATTTCCCGGGAGTTTGCGACAAAAGAACGGGCCATGAAGGACCGGGAGGTGTTGAGCACCCGCTGTTACCTGTGTGGGGAATCCGGCGAAAAAGAAGCTGCGGTGGTTTTCCGGCGGCAGCAGGCTGTATTACAGCGTGTCCTGCTGTGAGGAGCATGGGTATCTGAAAGGAAAAATCCGCCTGAAAAAGGCCGAAAACGGTAAGGTATTTGCCGTGAAGACGCTAAAACTGGTGAGCTCCGAGGAAGCGGAAGGCATCCGGGAGCGAAAAGAGCATATCAAAGAAAAACGCAAAAAGAAAGCTTTGCAGGAGTAAAAGGGCCTGCAAAGCTTTTTCTTGTGCGATAGGATCGTGTTTTGAATGTGACTTAGCGCAGGCAGCCAACCGGAGCCAGATTATAAATTGGAAAAAGGATCTTCTTCCGTGTATGTGTCATCATCCAGGTCTGCCATGGTGTCGATCTCCCGGCGGATCCTGCGCAGGTTCCGCTCCCGCATCCGCGCTCTTCTGCGGCGCTGTTTTTCCCGTTCTTTTTTTGCGTGGATGAGCAGGATGCCTGTGACGAGAATGCCAAGGATCACCAGAACCACCAGCACGATAAGGATGATTTTCAGGGTGCCCCAGGGGATGGACTTTCTGGGCTCTTCCTGGTTTAGTTTTACGTCCAGAGAGGAATCG
Source organism: Oscillospiraceae bacterium NTUH-002-81 (assembly GCA_032620915.1). NCBI lineage: Bacteria > Bacillati > Bacillota > Clostridia > Eubacteriales > Oscillospiraceae > Oscillospiraceae bacterium NTUH-002-81. The sequence continues at coordinate 3,569,783 of CP136052.1, read as the reverse complement.
GCATCAGACGCGGCTGCGGTCTGGATCAGGGGAAGGATAAGCTGCTGCCTGCCCACGCAGACGTCCTGATTTGCCCCGTAGTACCAGGCGATTTCTGCGGTGGGGGCGCTGTCCGCGCCGGTCTGGACAGAAACCTGCGGGGTCAGATCAGCCAGTGTGGTGCCGTCGGGAATGGCCGCATAGGTGTTGCTGCCGTCAGCCAGTGTGATATTGGCAGTATCCACGGAGCTGCCCGCCTGGGCGCTGATCTGGGAAGTGACCGTATCCGGCAGATCAGCATAAGCAGCAGGAAGCTCTGCCGGGCTGAAATGGTTGGAAACATAGTCCAGAAGAGATGCCGTGTCCGGATAGGCGGTGCCGCTGGGGCCGCGCAGGATAACACAGATCACATCCATCTCACTGCGGTGTGCACAGGTCACCAGCGTGTTCAGCGCGTCTGTGGTGAAACCGGTCTTTCCGGCAAACACCGTGCTGTCCAGATATTTGGACGTCTTGTATGTACTGATCATGCAGTGATGGTTATTCATCATCAGCTCATTTTCGTTCTTGTTTGTGGGAGGGATCGTGTAGCGGACAGTTCCGGCAATCTCCCGGAACTTGTCGTATTTCAGCGCGGCCTGGGTGATGAGCGCCATATCATGGGCCGAGGTGTAATGCTCGGGATCGTGGAGGCCATGGGGGGTTCACGAAATGGGTGTTGGTGCATCCCAGATCGGCTGCTTTCTGGTTCATCATGTCCGCAAAGGCTTCCGTGGAACCGGCGATGTGCTCCGCCACCGCGTTGGCGCATTCATTGGCAGATTCCAGCATGATGGCATACAGGCACTGCTCCATCGTCAGCTCTTCGTCTGTGGTGCGGGCGATGTGGCTGCTGCCCCGCTCAATGCTGAATACCGCATTCTCTGAAAACGTCACCGTCTCGTCCATGGAGCAGTTCTCCAGTGCCAGAAGCACCGTCATGATCTTGGTGATGCTGGCTGGATACTCGGCGGCGTCAATGTTCTTGGCATAGAGGATCGTGCCGGTCTGCGCCTCCATGACAATGGCGGACTCTGCGCTGACCTGGGGCCCCTGGGGCCAGCCGTCGATCTCGTTGGACTCCACCGGGATCTCGGGAATCTCCGCCTCGATGTCCGCGCCGTTTTCCCCGTCCTCCTCGGAGGCATCCTCCCCGGCTGTTCCTGTAGCTGTACTGCTGCCCGAGCCGCCGGTGGTCTGCGTCTTCGACTGGTTGCTTCCCGTCGTCTGCGAGGCATAGGAAGAAATCCCCCCAGACGAAAAAACGACAATTCCGGCTAAAAGAATTGTCAGTAATTTATGCGATAATTTCATGATAACTCCTTAATTGGGTGAAACAATATTTCTTTCCATTATAGGGGATTGCAAAAATGATTGCAAGGTTCCTGGCAGAATATAACAGAAATTTAAGAAACACCAGTTCAGCGATGATTCCGGTGGGCAGCTTTCGGGCTTGCACGAAAAGCTGCCTGCCGAGAAGCATCGAGTGAGCACCATCATATGAGCAAAAATGAGCTGCGAAGCGGCGGGGAGCACGGCAGTGCGATTTTGCGAATGGCGCGGCTGAACTGGTGGGAGCAGAACAGGAGAGCGCCATCCGAAAACCCTTGACAATACGGCGCTTTTTCCGTATAATGGCTTTCGTAAAAGACTATGAAAAAGACAGTATCTTTTCTTGAGGAATCCCAGAGAGTCAGGGCAGGTGAGAGCTGACATTCGGTAGAGGAAGGAGAAGATCCCTTTGGAGTCTCAGACCGAACGGCCTGCCGCAGGCAGGGTGCAAGTAGAATCTGACGGTTTTCCACCGTTACAGGGAGCGTATATCGAAGGTGCCGTGCATCGGATGTATACAGTAATAAGGTGGTAGCGAAACTTTCGTCCTGATTACAGGAGCGAAAGTTTTTTTATTTCGTAAAACATGAAGTTCTACGGAGAATCTGACAAGGAGGAAGAACAATGTATCAGAAGGTTTCGACAAATATGAATTTTGTTGAAAGAGAAAAGAAGACAGAAGAGTTCTGGCGAGAGAACCATATTTTCGAGAAGAGTATCGAGCAGCGCAAACAGGGAGAGACGTATACGTTTTATGACGGCCCGCCGACTGCCAACGGCAAGCCGCATATCGGACACGTGCTGACCCGTGTTATCAAGGATATGATCCCGAGATACCGCACCATGAAAGGCTACATGGTACCGAGAAAGGCCGGATGGGATACCCACGGACTGCCGGTAGAGCTGGAAGTGGAGAAGATGCTGGGCCTGGACGGCAAGGAGCAGATCGAGGAGTATGGTCTGGAGCCGTTTATCAAGCATTGTAAAGAGAGTGTCTGGAAATACAAGGGCATGTGGGAGGATTTCTCCAACACCGTTGGTTTCTGGGCCGACATGGATCACCCGTATGTTACCTATGATAATAACTTTATCGAGTCCGAGTGGTGGGCGCTGAAACAGATCTGGGAGAAGAAGCTGCTGTACAAGGGCTTCAAGATCGTTCCTTACTGCCCGCGCTGCGGCACCCCGCTGTCCAGCCATGAGGTGGCACAGGGTTATAAGGACGTGAAAGAGCGTTCCGCCATCGTCCGCTTCAAGGTAAAGGGCGAGGATGCCTACATTCTGGCATGGACGACCACGCCTTGGACACTGCCGTCCAACGTGGCGCTCTGCGTGAACCCGGAAGAGGAGTATGTAAAAGTAAAAGCAGCTGACGGCTATGTTTACTATATGGCAAAGGCCCTGCTGGACAAGGTGCTGGGCAAGCTGGCTACCGAGGATACACCGGCTTATGAGATTCTGGAGGAGTACAAGGGTACCGATCTGGAAGGCAAGGAGTACGAACCGCTGTACGCATTTACCGGAGAGATCTGTGAAAAACAGCACAAGAAGGGCCATTATGTGACCTGCGACACGTACGTTACCATGACCGATGGTACTGGTGTCGTTCATATCGCACCTGCCTTTGGTGAAGACGATGCCAACGTGGGCCGCAAATACGACCTGCCGTTTGTACAGCTGGTAGACGCCAAGGGTGAGATGACCCAGGAGACACCGTGGGCTGGTACGTTCTGTAAGAAAGCAGACCCGATGATCCTGAAGGATTTGGATGAGAAAGGACTTCTGTACGACGCGCCCAAGTTCGAGCACAGCTACCCGCACTGCTGGCGCTGCGACACCCCGCTGATCTACTATGCAAGAGAATCCTGGTTCATCCGCATGACTGCTGTGAAGGATGACCTGATCCGCAATAACAACACCATCAACTGGATCCCGGAGAGCATCGGCAAGGGCCGTTTTGGCGACTGGCTGGAGAACGTACAGGACTGGGGCATCAGCCGGAACCGGTACTGGGGCACGCCCTTAAATATCTGGGAGTGCGAGTGCGGCCACATGCATTCCATCGGCAGCATCGCAGAGCTGAAGGAAATGTCCGACAACTGCCCGGAGGATATCGAGCTGCACCGCCCGTACATTGACGCTGTGACCATCAAGTGCCCGCACTGCGGCAAGCAGATGCACCGGGTACCCGAGGTCATTGACTGCTGGTTCGATTCCGGTTCCATGCCGTTCGCACAGCATCATTATCCGTTTGAAAATAAGGACCTGTTCGAGCAGCAGTTCCCGGCAAACTTTATTTCCGAGGCTGTAGACCAGACAAGGGGCTGGTTCTATTCCCTGCTGGCCATCTCTACCCTGATCTTCAACAAGGCGCCTTATAAGAACGTTATCGTTCTGGGCCACGTGCAGGATGAGAACGGCCAGAAGATGAGTAAATCCAAGGGAAATGCGGTGGATCCGTTTGACGCGCTGGAGCAGTACGGCGCAGACGCCATCCGCTGGTATTTCTACATTAACAGTGCGCCCTGGCTGCCCAACCGTTTCCACGGCAAGGCCGTCATGGAAGGTCAGCGCAAATTCATGGGAACTCTGTGGAACACCTACGCATTCTTTGTGCTGTATGCGAATATTGACAATTTTGATGCGACAAAATATACACTGGACTATGACAAACTGGCTGTCATGGACAAATGGATTCTGTCCAAGCTGAACTCTGTGGTGAAGGCTGTGGACAATCATCTGGCCAACTACCGGATCCCGGAGGCTGCAAGAGCGCTGCAGGAGTTCGTGGACGACTTAAGTAACTGGTATGTCAGAAGAAGCCGTGAGCGTTTCTGGGCAAAGGGCATGGAGCAGGATAAGATCAATGCCTACATGACGCTGTACACCTCCCTGGTGACCATCGCCAAGGCAGCAGCGCCCATGATCCCGTTCATGACTGAGGATATTTACCAGAATCTGGTAAGAAGCATTGACAAGACTGCACCGGAGAGCATCCATCTGTGTGATTTCCCGGCTGTGAAAGAGGAGTGGATTAACACCGGTCTGGAAAAAGATATGGATGAGGTTCTGGAAATTGTTGTGATGGGCCGTGCATGCCGGAACACCGCCAACATCAAGAACCGTCAGCCCATCGGCACCATGTTTATCAAAGCGGACAAGGAGCTGTCTGATTTCTACAAGGAGATCATCGAGGATGAGCTGAACATCAAGAAGGTTGTATTTACCCAGGACGTGCGTGATTTTACAACCTATACCTTCAAACCGCAGCTGAAGACCGTCGGACCGAAATACGGCAAATTGCTGGGCGGCATCAGGCAGCATCTGGCAGCACTGGACGGCAACGCGGCTATGGATGAGCTGAACGAGAAGGGCGTCCTGCACTTTGAGGTCAATGGCGAGGCTGTAGATCTGACGAAAGATGATCTGCTTATCGACATGGCACAGATGGAAGGCTATGTATCTGAGGGTGACGGCGATGTGACTGTTGTGCTGGATACAAACCTGACACCGGAGCTGCTGGAAGAGGGCTTTGTGCGTGAGATCATCAGCAAGATCCAGACCATGCGTAAGGAAGCCGGATTTGAGGTGATGGACCGTATTGCTGTTTCTTACGAGGGCAATGATAAGATCGCGGGCATATTTAAAAAGAATGCGGCTATAATTAAGGCAGAGGTTCTTGCTGACGAGATACTGGAAGAGCAGACCGTTGGATATGTGAAAGAGTGGAGCATCAATGGCGAGCAGGTGACTCTTGGCGTAGAGAAACGCTAGAAGGGAGTTTCGATGGCAGAGAAACGAGATTTTGACAAGGAAATGTTTAAACGCAGCGTCGTATATAATGTAAAAACGCTGTACCGCAGAACGATGGAGGAGGCCACGGAGCAGCAGATCTTCCAGGCTGTGTGCTATGCGGTAAAGGATGCGATCATTGATTCCTGGATGTCTACCAAGAAGGAGATCGAGAAAACCGATCCGAAGACCGTGTATTATATGTCCATGGAGTTTCTTATGGGCCGTGCCCTTGGCAACAATCTGATCAACCTGACCTATTATGATGAAGTAAAGGAAGCGCTGGAGGAGCTGGGCTGCGACCTGAATGTGATCGAAGATGAAGAGCGGGATGCGGCTCTGGGCAATGGCGGTCTGGGTCGCCTTGCCGCCTGCTTCCTGGACTCTCTGGCAACGCTGGGCTATCCGGCTTACGGCTGTGGCATCCGTTACCGTTACGGTATGTTCAAGCAGAAGATCGAGGACGGCTATCAGGTGGAAGTGCCGGATAACTGGCTGAAAAACGGTAATCCCTTTGAGATCCGCCGCCCTGAGTATGCCACCGAGGTAAAATTCGGCGGCTATGTACGGGTGGAATACGATCAGGAAAAACAGCGGAATTATTTTGTCCATGAGGGCTATCAGTCGGTGCTGGCTGTGCCTTACGACATGCCCATCGTGGGCTATGGCAACAATGTGGTGGACACGTTGCGCATCTGGGATGCGGAGGCCATCAATGAGTTCCATCTGGATGCCTTTGACAAGGGCGATTATCAGAAAGCGGTGGAGCAGGAAAATCTGGCAAAAACGCTGGTGGAAGTGCTTTATCCCAACGATAACCATTATGCCGGGAAAGAGCTTCGCCTGAAGCAGCAGTATTTCTTCGTGTCTGCCAGTGTACAGACCGCGGTAAACCGATATAAGGAGCACCATGGCGGCGATGTGCGCAGGCTGTATGAGAAGGTCACATTCCAGATGAATGACACCCATCCGACTGTGACGGTGGCCGAGCTCATGCGCATCCTCATTGATGAGGAGAATCTGGAATGGGAAGAAGCTTGGGAGATCACGCATAAATGCTGTGCTTATACCAACCATACGATCATGGCAGAGGCGCTGGAGAAATGGCCCATCGAGCTGTTCTCCCGCCTGCTTCCGAGAATTTATCAGATCGTGGAAGAGATCAACCGCCGGTTCTGCATCGAGATCCGGAACCGTTACCCGGGTGACCAGAATAAGATCAGCAAAATGGCCATCATTTATGACGGTCAGGTGCGGATGGCTTATCTGGCCATTGCAGCCAGCTACTCGGTGAACGGCGTGGCAAGACTGCACACGGAGATCCTGAAACACCAGGAGCTGAAGGATTTCTATGAGATGATGCCGGAGAAATTCAACAACAAGACCAACGGCATTACCCAGCGCCGGTTCCTGCTGCATGCAAATCCGCTGCTGGCAGCCTGGGTGACAGATCATATCGGTGACGAGTGGATCACCGACCTGTCCAAGATTTCTCAGCTGAAGCTGTATGCGGACGATGAGAAAGCCCAGCACGAGTTCATGAACATCAAGTATCAGAACAAAGTGCGCCTGGCAAAATATATCAAAGAGAACAACGGCGTAGATGTGGATCCCCGTTCCATCTTTGATGTGCAGGTGAAACGTCTGCACGAGTACAAACGGCAGCTGCTGAACATTTTACACGTGATGTATCTGTACAACCAGATCAAGGCACACCCGGAGATGGATTTCTACCCGAGAACATTTATCTTCGGTGCCAAAGCGGCAGCAGGCTATCGCCGGGCAAAGCTGACCATCAAGCTCATCAATTCCGTGGCGGATGTGATCAACCATGACGCTTCGATCAACGGAAAGATCAAGGTGGTGTTCATTGAGGACTACCGGGTTTCCAACGCGGAGATTATTTTTGCGGCGGCAGATGTGAGTGAACAGATCTCTACTGCCAGCAAGGAGGCATCCGGTACCGGCAACATGAAGCTGATGCTCAACGGTGCGTTGACGTTGGGTACCATGGATGGTGCCAATGTGGAGATCGTAGAAGAAGTAGGGGCAGAGAATGCATTTATCTTTGGTATGAGCTCTGATGAGGTGATCAATTACGAGCTGCACGGCGGCTACAATCCGATGGACATCTTCAACAGTGACCAGGATATCCGTAATGTACTGATGCAGCTCATCAACGGCACCTATGCGCCGGATGATCCGGATCGATTCCGGGAGATCTATGATTCTCTGCTGACAGACAAGTATGGCACACCGGATATGTATTTCATCCTGAAGGATTTCCGTTCCTATGCGGATGCCCAGAAGAAGGTGGAAGCGGCTTACAGAGATGAAAAGGGATGGGCGAAGAGTGCGATCCTGAACACTGCAAGCAGCGGCAAATTCACGTCTGACAGAACCATCCGGCAGTATGTGGATGAGATCTGGCATCTGGATCAGATGCATGTGGAACTGGATTATTATAAGTAAATAAAGCCAGAAAAACAGCAAAACAAATAGAGAAAAGCAAACGGAGTGGCATGGTCGTGAAAAGCGGCTGTGTCATTCCGTTTGTTTTTGCAGGGCATTTCCCCCAAGCTGTTAGTGACAGGCCATGCAGAGTTTTGAAAGGAATATTGGAAAGCAGATGAAATAAAATGATAATAAATTGAAGCATATTGACAAATATAACCGCTGTTGCTAGAATTATTTGCAAAACAGATCATTTATACGGAGGATATCATATGATGGAGTGCAATGAAGCAGAGGAAAGCGGAAAGACGGTGATCTGCACAGATGCGGCAACCGGCGGCAACCATGTGGGAGAAAATGCCGGGGCAAAGGGAAAGATTGGCAGGGCAGATGATGATATGTGGGAAAACCGGGAACGGTGTTTTTATTCGTCTCCGCGGAATTTCTTCCTTCTGGTGCTGCTGGTGTATTTTTGCTGGGCGATGGGCGTTCCGCTGACAAAGCTGGGTTATACGGCATATGCCATTGGAGAAGGGGATATTCCCCAGATGCTGACCTATGCAGGTATCCGCCTGTTCTTTGCCGGACTGTTGGCACTGGGATTCTGCCGGTACCGCGGTGTGCGGTTGCTGCCGGCTTCCGGAAAAGAAGCCGGACAGATCCTGAAGCTGGGGCTGATCATGTCTGTGTTGCAGTACATCTTTCTGTATATCGGAACAGCGCTGTCGCCGGGGGTGGTGGCTTCCATTTTAAGCAGCTCCGGTGCGTTCCTGGGTATGCTGTTTTCCAGTCTGGTGTTTAAAGAAGACCGGATGACGGTGCGCAAAGGCCTGGGGTGTGCACTGGGCGTGGTGGCTGTGATCATCCTCAATGTCAATGATCTGGGAACGGGCATGCAGGTGTCGCTGATCGGCGGGCTGCTGGTTATCGCTTCCCAGGGGGCAGGGACATTGGGAGGTGTGTATCTTAAATATATTTCTCCGGGGAAAAATGCTATATGGCTGGGGGCTGCACAGACGCTCACCGGCGGCGGCATACTGATTTTTATAGGGTTACTTGGCGGTGGGAGTCTGCATGCGGCAGACCTGGTGCAGGCGCTGGCTCCGACAGTTGCCGTTATCTTTACGTCCTGCCTGGCGTTGATTCTTTCCAATCAGCTGTACAAATACAACAATATCAGTAAAGTGGTGGTGTTCTCGCTGTTATTACCGATCTTCGGCACGGTGCTGTCGGCACTCATGCTGGGAGAATCCCTGGCATCGGCAACCCTGCTGGTGAGTCTGCTGATCAACTGTGCAGGCGTTGCACTGGTTACGATGGAAGGATCTGTGGGCTGAAGACGATGTGGTGTATCCATTTGCGAAGCCGGTGGGTGCGTGGCAGCTGGGAGAGAGGGGGAAGGCGCGTATATGGGAATACAAAAGATGACGCCCAAATATCTTTTTTTTTGATATTGACGGGACGATTGCCCGGAATGATCAGCCGCCGTCACAGGAGACAACAGAGGCGATCCGCATGGCCAGAGCCAACGGTCATAAGGCGTTTATCTGTACAGCCCGGACGATCTGCGATGTGTATGACAGTCTGTTTGAGGTGGGCTTTGACGGCATAATCGCGGGAGCCGGGGCACAGATCATCATCGGCGGGAAAGAGATTTATCATCATTATATTCCGGAGGACGTGCTGATCCGCACGGTGGAAGGCTTTTATGCCCATAACTTTTCCGGTGTGCTGGAAGGGACAGATCAGATATATTTTGTGCCGGGAGAAGTAGAACTGACAGGAGATTTTCCTCACCTGAAAGGGATTGAAGATGTGAGCAGAGATCTGAAAATTGAGAAATTTACGATTCACACCTTCGACTATGCACATATTTGGCGGGTCGTCCGGCAGATGCCGGAGCTGTTGGACTGGTATGACATGTATGCCAACAACAGTGGCAGCTTTGGGGAGTTTGTGTGGAAAGGCATCGACAAAGCTTCCGGTATCCGCAGAGTGGCAGAATATTATGGTGCTTCCATGGAAGATACCATTGCCTTTGGGGATAGCATGAATGATGCGGCGGCCATTGATGCGGCAGGGACTGGTGTGGTTATGGGAGATTCACCGGACGAATTGAAGGAAATGGCAGATCTGGTTACCGGGACTCTGGAGGAAGAAGGTATTGCCCGGGCGCTTCAAAAGCTGCATCTGATAAAGAAACAGGAAAATTGACGTAGCCGGGACATTGCAAAGGCAATGTGCCCCGGACGGGTAAGGGCGTAGAAAAAAGGATTCCTTTTTCTACGCCCTTATGTCGTTATCTCAGACGATATTCCATATTATACAACTTCAACGTCTACCCCTTTTTCCCGGATTTTACGGATGATTTCAGGATCAGTTCCGGTGTCGGTAATGATCAGATCGATCTTATCAAAGCCGTGGATGCTGATGAAACCGTGGCTCTCGAACTTGCTGTGATCACACAGAAGGATGGTTCTGGCAGAGTTGGCGATCATCTTCTGTTTCAGCGGAACATCGTTGGTATTGTATCCCATGATGCCTTTGTTTAAGTCGATGGAGTCAGCGCCTATGAAGGCAATTTCGGCGTTCATCTGATCCAGCCACTGTTCGGCGCTGGGGCCATGGCAGGCCATCTGTCCCCGGCGGAGCTTGCCGCCGAGAATGAAGACGTCTGCATTTTTCAGGGCATTCAGATCTGTGATGTAGCTCAGATCGTAGGTGACAATGGATACGGGAAAATCCATGGGGATCAGCCGGATCATCTGTCCTACGGTGGAGCCGGAGTCGAACATGTAATAGGAATTGGGCTCTACATAACGGAGGGCCGCCTGTGCAATGCGTTTTTTCTCTTCAAGATTGGAATAAGAACGCAGCTGGAGCGAGGGCTCTGTATCCTGCTTCTTATTGCGGAAGATGATGCCGCCCCGGGTCTTATCGACGATGCCCTGGGCGCACAGCTCCTCCACATCCCGGCGGACGGTGGCTACGGAGACATTCAGCCGCTCGGCCAGCTCCTCCAGAGTGATCACATCTTTTTCATTGGATAAATTAGTAATTAAATTAAAACGTTCTGCACGAATCATTTGGCGCCCCTCACATTCTCTCTCTTTTTCCTGTCTGCAAATTACAGCAGATGCATCAGATCTTTGTTCGCTGTATACAGTTTGTCATAAATATCGCAGTATTTTCTGTAAATCTTTGTATTTTCCTCGTTTGGCAGGATCACCCGATCTGGCTCGATTACGGAGCTGAGTTCCTGGAAGTCCTTCAGGTCACCTACGCCGAGAGCGGCCATCAGGGCTTCTCCATAGCTGGCACCGATGCTGACCTTCGGAATGCATACCGGGCGGCCGATGACATCTGCCACGATCTGCATCCATACCGGGTTCTTTGTACCGCCGCCCACCGCGATCAGGTTCGCTACCGGCAGGTTTAACTCTTCCATGACCTTGATGTTCTGGGCGATGCAATAAGCAATGCTCTCTAGTGCGGCGTGATAAATATGATCTCTTGTGTGTTCCAGTGTTAGGCCGAAGATCATGCCCTTTGCCTGGGCATCGTTGATGGGGCATCGCTCCCCTGCAAAATAAGGCAGGATGACCAGACCATTGCTGCCGGCCGGGATATCCGCCACTCGCTCCATCATGACCTGATAGGGCTCTCTGCCGGATGTTGCCTGCTCCTCCAGAATGTCAAAGTAGAGGGTGTCACGCATCCAGCGGGTCAGGGTGCCTGCGGTGTTGGTGCCGCCGGAGACGCTGAATGTGCCCGGAACGGTGAAATCCCCGCCATGGATCCGGTGATCATAGGTCAGATGATCGGAACAGTAATAGAAGAAAAGAGAGGATCCGAACTGGAACATCAGCTTTCCCGGAGTGGTGATGCCTACGCTGATGGCCTCAGAGGTGGAATCACCGGTGCCGCAGATAACAGGGGTGCCTTCCTTTAAACCGGTTTCTTCTGCGGCTTTGGCAGTTACATGTCCGGCAAGCTCGTGCACAAAACGGGCTTCTGCCATCTGGTCCGGGCGGCAGAACAGTGCACATTCCTTCTCATCGATCTTTGCCTCATCGTTGTAGAGCGGACGGAAGGAAGCCTTTGCCAGAAACTGGTCAATGACATATTCTCCTGTGAGCTTGGCGGCAATATAGGAAGAGCCGGTCAGAAACTTGTGGGTTTTGGCATAAACCTCCGGCTCGTTGTTCTTAATCCACAGAATTTTGGGGGCAATGTCGTCAGAGCAGAGCGGATGGCCAAACAGCTCCCTGATGCGCTCTTCTCCGTAATGTTCATTTAAGAAAGCAATTTCCTCAGAAGCACGGGCATCAATGCCGTACAGAATGGCTTTGCGCAGCGGACGGCAGTTCTCATCTACCGGCAGGCAGTCACAACCCAGCACATCACTTCCTACGGCGGCAATTTCCTCTGGCCGGATGCCGGCCTTTTCTATGAGCCCCTTGGATACGATACAGAAATCTTTCCACCAGATTTCTTCTGCATCCTGCTCAAAATAATTGGGCTTCGGGTTCTCCATGCCATGCTTTGCACCCGTTTCTGCAACAACCTGAAACTTTTCATCGATGAGAACCCCTTTTGTCTCAAAGGTTCCCACATCTACACCTAAATAATATTTCGCCATGAAAACTACCTCCATATATATGTGTGATGCCAGGGTCAAAAGGTCTAAGCCCACATGAGCTTGCTCATAAGTGGGTGAAAGACCTTGGGACCCGCCCCGATATGAGCATCAAAGCTATGTATACCACTTCTGCCAATATAGCATTTTCAGGGGGCGAATGCAAGGAAAATTCGGAATATTTTGCAAGAATATGAAAAGTTTGAACGGTGTACTGTGAAAGATCTCAAAGGAATACGGGAAAATCCTACAGGAAAATATGAAATAAACGCAAAAAAGGCCGCAAATCGCCGAAAACCCACTTCACCCTGATAACAGGACAAATTGGATAAAATTGGAAAATAGAAATCTTTTCTGTATATAGTGACAAAGAAGAAAAATAGTAGGGAGATTGAAAGTTAGACAGAATAAATAAACAGGATCGCAAAACTTTACACAAAATAATAGAAATAGACAATTTGCTGCAATAAAGTATTGAAATGTGAAAAGTTTTGTGTTATTATTGACGTAATTTGAAACATATGGGAGGAATGAGAAAATGAATTTCCCTACAACCTTTTTTGGATGGGTAGCGTTTCTGGCTGAGAAATACGGGCCGGATTTTATGAGAGGCCTTGGCGTGACACTGCAGCTGGCGACGATCGGAACGGTCCTCGGATGTGTGCTTGGTTTCGTGGTCGGCATGGTGCGAAGCGTTGATATTGATAAACATTCTTCAGTCGTGTCACAGACCATCCTCCGCATCCTCAAGGCAATCATCGCCGTTTATGTGGAGGTGATCCGTGGCACACCACTGATGGTACAGGCAACGGTCATTTATTATGGAACCATGTCTATCTGGGGGCTGGATATTCCGTCCTTCTCCGCTGGTATCCTGGCACTGTCCCTGCACATCGGTGCTTACTTTTCGGAATCTGTGCGAGGCGCCATCGGCGGTATCGACAAGGGACAGATGGAAGGCGGACAGGCTATCGGCATGAGTTATCTGCAGATCATGCTGCATGTCATCATCCCGCAGGCGTTCCGGAACCTGATCCCGCAGATCGGCAACACATATGTATCTGCCATCAAGGATACTTCCGTATTAAACGTTATCGCTGTTACCGAGCTGTATTTCACAGCCCGTACTGTAACCGGAACTTACTACAAGTTCTTTGAGACCTACTGCATCGTCAGCGTGATCTATTTCGTATGTACGTTTGTCATTTCCCGTCTGCTGAAGCTGCTTGAGAAGTTTATGGCAGGCTCCAGCAATTACGAGCTGATCACAGAATCCGAGGAAGAGGTGAGCAAATAATGGCAGAAGATATCATTTTACAGGTGAGTCACCTTGGCAAAAGCTTCGGCAGCCATGAGGTGCTCAAGGATATTCATTTTGATGTGAAAAAAGGTGAAGTAATCAGTGTGATCGGTTCCTCCGGTTCCGGTAAATCCACATTGCTTCGCTGTATCAATATGCTGGAGGAGCCCTCCGGCGGCGAGATTATGTTCAAGGGCGAGCAGATTTCCTATAAACCCAAGGATAAGAACAGGTTCCGTTCCAGGGTGGGTATGGTGTTCCAGTCCTTTAACCTGTTTGCCAACATGAACGTACTGAAAAACTGCATGATCGGCATGCAGATCGTCAATAAGGAGGACAAGGCAGAGGCAGAAAAGACCGCGAAGAAATACCTGAAGCAGGTAGGCATGGGCGCTTATATCAACGCCAAGCCGTCTCAGCTGTCCGGAGGTCAGAAACAGCGCGTGGCCATTGCCCGGGCGCTTTGCATGAAACCGGAGCTGCTGCTGTTTGACGAGCCCACATCCGCGCTGGATCCGGAAATGGTCGGCGAGGTACTGGAGGTTATCAAGTCCCTGGCAGAAGATGGGATGACGATGGTGATCGTTACCCATGAGATGATGTTTGCCAAAGAGATTTCCAGCCGGGTAGTATTCATGGATTCCGGTGTCATTGTGGAAGAGGGAACCCCGGACGAGGTATTCAACCATCCGCAGGCAGCCAGAACAAGGGAATTCCTCAGCCGTTACCGCTGATCCCGTGCAGAGAAAAACGTGTATCAGGTGGTGACTGGGAGAAAGCGGATGCCCGCGTCGGTGAATGAAAAGTGTGCATCCGCAGCATAGAAACAGAAAAAAACAGAGGGAGATATCAAAACTATGTGGACAAAAGAATTATTTGGAACAGAGAAACCGATCATTGCATTGCTGCATCTGGATCCGTTGCCTGGTGATCCTGATTTCTGCGGTTCTCTGGATACTGTGATCGAGCATGCTTCTTGCGATGTGAAAGCATTACAGGAGGGCGGTGTGGACGGTGTGCTCATTGCCAATGAGTTCAGCTTCCCGATGACTTATGTCAGCCATACCGAGACACTGATGGCCATGGCCTGTGTCATTGGTGCCATTAAGAAAGATATTCACGTTCCGTTCGGAACCAATGTTGTCATGAACCCGGAAGAAACGATCCGCATGGCCAAGGCAGTGGGGGCAAGCTTCGGCAGAAGTGCGTTTGCCGGTGCTTTCACAGGAACCTATGGCGTGCATGTGAATAACTTCGGTGAGAATGTCCGTCTGAAATATGCACTGGGCATCCCGGAAATGAAGCTGCTGTGCAAGATCAATCCGGAGGGAGATGTTTTGCTGGCAGAGCAGAGCATCGAGGAGATCATCGATAATGTGACGCTGGGCGATCATGTGGGTGCATTCTGTGTGTCCGGCCCGGGTGCGGGACAGGAAGCCAGCTGGGATCTGCTGGCCCATGTATGCGACCTGGCGAAGGCAAAGCATGTACCGGTATTCTGCAACACAGGCTGTAAGGAGAGTACCATTGCCAAGATCCTCACCATCGCAGACGGCGGCTGTGTGGGAACTGCATTCAAGGGCGCAGATGGCCGTGTAGATGCGGATAAGGTAAGAGCCTTTATGGCAGTGGCAAAAGAGGCGCGCGGAGACAGATAAGTCCCCGGGCAGCAGATGGATTTGTAGTATTTCCTGAGTGATCAGGGTGCTAATAAAAAATGAAGAGGTGGAAAAAAGTATGAAAAAGAAAGTTTTGGCAGCTGTACTTGTAGCTGCAATGACCATGGGTCTGGCTGCTTGCGGAAGCAAGAGCAACGACAGCGCTCCTGCTGATACAGCAGAGAAGACAGAGGAAGCAGCAGACGGCGAAGAGACCGCTGACGCTGAGGCAGCAGACGGAGAGGAGAAATATCCGGAAGGATATACCCTTCGTGTAGGTATGAACTGTGGCGCAGCTCCGTTTGGCTGGACCCAGGATGATGATTCCAACGGCGCATGGCCCATCGATGGCACCGACCAGTATGTTTGCGGATACGACGTACAGGTTGCACGCAAGATCTGCGATACCTACGGATGGAACCTGAAGATCATCAAAACAGACTGGGATGGCCTGATTCCCGGCGTTGTATCCGGTAAGCTTGACTGCTGCATCTCCACACTGGGTGTTACCGAAGAGAGACTGCAGTCTGTAGATTTCTCTGATTACTACTGGAATAACGGCTGTGTAATGGTTGTCCGCAAAGACAGCAAATATGCAAATGCAACTTCTATTCAGGACTTTGCAGGTGCAAAGGTTACTTCCCAGGCAGTATCTATCTGGATTCCACTTGTAAAACAGATCCCGGATGTACAGGAGCAGCCCGGTCTTGGCGAAATGTCTGAGCTGTTCGTAGGTGTAAGCTCCGGTAAACTGGATGCGATCATCACCGGTCTGACAGAGGCACAGTCCGGATGCATGTCCAACCCGGATCTGACATACGTTACCTTCGAGGATGGCAAGGGCTTTGACGTAGAACTTTCCTCTCTTTGCGCAGGTATCCCGCTCGCGAAGGGCAACACCGAGCTGAAAGAGAAGATCGATGCAGTTATCGCAACTATGGATCATGACACACAGCTTGAGATGATGACAAACGCACTGAACCAGCAGCCGCTGAGCGATGGTTCCGATGCGGAGGCTCTGACTGCAGAAGAGACAAAGGATGTAACAAACGAGTAATTGTGCATGAGCTGAAAAAATGATATGATAAAAAAACAGGACGGCGTGGCTTTACGGCCAGGCCGTCTTTTGACCAGGCATAATAAAACAGGCAAGGAGGAGAATGTATGCCGTACTTACGAAGAGAACAGCTGGCCGGGATGGGAATCCATTATATGTACTATCCACTGGATTATTTTCTGGAAAGTCAGGCAGAGCTTGGCTTCAAAACTATTGAGATGTGGTGTGGTCTGCCCCATTTTATCCTGGATGATTATGGCTATCAGGACACACGGGAACTGAAAAAGAAGGTGGAGTCCTATGGACTGCATATCGGTGTGTTTACGCCTGAGTGTGCCGTGTACAGTTATCTGATCTGTGCCCATGATCCGCTGGCACAGAAGCATTCCATGGGGTATTATACCAATGGCATCAAGGCAGCAGGGGAAGTGGGTGCAAAAATCATGCTGACCAACTGCTGCGGCGGAGACTGGAATGAGGAGCCGGAGCGCACCTTTGACCGGGCCGTGCAGGTGCTGCGAAAACTGGCACCGGTGGCAGAGGATAACGGCGTGACGCTGGCAGTGGAGACTGTTCGCCCGGAGGAATCCCGGGTAGTGATCACGCTGCCGGAGTTAAAACGACTGCTGGATGCGGTGGATCATCCCAATGTAAAAGCAGCACTGGATGTGACCGCTATGGGTGTGGCCGGTGAAACGATGCAGGAGTGGTTTGAGACGCTGGGCAGTGACATCTGCCATATGCATTTCCCGGACGGACGGCCTTACGGGCATCTGATCTGGGGCGACGGCCTGCATCCGCTGGAGGATTATCTGCAGCTGCTTAACGATTATCACTACGAAGGTTATCTGGGACAGGAGATCACGGACGGCAGATATTTCGCTGATCCGAAGGAAGCTGACCGGAAAAATATCGCAGCCTTCGAGCCGTATTTTAAATAGAAGGGGGAGGAAAAGCGCATGAAACTTGCATCTATTGACCGGATTTCGGTTCTGAACATTCATTATATCAATTATTCGCTGGATTACTTCCTCGACTGCCAGCAGGCACTGGGAGTGAAAAACGTGGAGCTTCTGGCAGGGCGGCAGGATATGTGGCTGGATCATAAGGGCTCCATTGACCCGAAGATTATTAAGAAAAAGCTGGATGACAGAGGGTTAAAATGCCCGGTGATCACGCCGGATAACTGCATGCTGGGATATCAGTTTGCGGCGAAGGAGCCGGAACTGCGGGAGCGAAGCTACAACTATTTCGTCAACGGGATCCGTCTGGGCGCTGAGCTGGGCGCAAAAATCCTGGAGGCAAACTCCGGTTGGGGATACTGGAATGAGCCTGAGGAGGAAGGCTTCAAGCGATCCGTAGAAATGCATCAGCGGCTGTCCGAGGTGGCGGCGGAATATGGCATGCAGATCGCCTGCGAGTCGCTGCGGCCGCAGGAGTCACGCATCGGTTACCGGATCGATCAGATCAAGCATCTGTTTGACGAGGTGAACCGCCCCAATTTCAAGGTGATGATCGATCTCACCGCCATGTCCGTGGCAGGGGAGACGATTCAGCAGTGGTTTGACACCTTTGGCGTGGAAAATATCATCCACAGCCATTTCCAGGACTGCAATCCTTACGGCCATTACATCTGGGGAGACGGCAACCGGAATCTTCGCCAGGATGTGGAGGATATGCTGAAGAACGGTTATCAGGGGCTGTTCAGCCAGGAGATCACGGACGGCGGCTACTATGAAGATCCGTTCTTTTATGATAAGCGCAACATGTACAACCTGAAACATTATTTTGGGGAGTAACACATCCCGGGGAGGATAAAATGTCTGAATTACTTATGTCACAGCTTGCGGTGACAAACATGGTATACATGCATTTTTCTTTTGATTATTTTCTGGATTCCTGCGACCGGCTGGGCATTCATCAGCTGGAACTGTACGGATGCAGCCACCACTTTCATTTTTACGATCAGAAAGAGAATCCGGCACCGGCCATGCATAAACGGCTGCAGGAGAGAGGCTTTCGCGTGGCCTCTCTTATGCCGGAGGAAAATGTATATGCAGTAAACATCGCCGCACCCGAAGCGAATATCCGAAACAAAACGGTAGAGCAGTACAAGCGGTTTATTGAGACAGCGGTGGAGCTGGAATGCCCGCAGATGCTGCTGTGTCCGGGGCGCCCTTACTGGAACCTGCCCATGTCTGAAGGTTACAAATGGGGAAAGGATTCTGTGGAGCGTCTCACCCGCCATGCGGAGAAATATGGCATCACGCTCATGTATGAAAACCTAAACGAGCGGGAATCCTGCCTGGCTACCAACCGGTTTGACCAGTTCCGGGTGGTGAAGGAGATCGATTCTCCAAACCTGAAATGCTGTGTGGATACGGTGCCGGTGGCTTACGCGGGGGAAACCATGGAGCAGTATTTTGAGGTGCTGGGGGACAAGCTGGCCCATGTGCATCTGAATGACGGCAGACCCTACGGCCATATGAAATGGGGAGACGGTACCCAGGATCTGGATGCCCACTTAAACGCCATGCGGAAATACAATTATAAGGGCCTGATCACCATGGAAATGGCCAACGGTGCTTATCAGCTGGATCCGGAGCCCCATTACCGGGCCAATATTGAGACACTGCGGAAGCATTTTGACGGAGGTGAACTCGTATGAAGCAGCTGCATTTTGAACAGGTTTCGGTCCTGACTGCCCCCTATCTGCATCACACGCTGGAATATGCGTTGGATTCCATTGCAGCCAATGGTTTTCACGGCGTGGAACTGTGGGGCGCATCTCCGCATTTCTGCATAGATGATTATACACCGGAAGAGCGGGTTGCCCGGATCCGGGACATCCGTCAGATGTTAAAAGACAGAGATTTACGCCTGACGGCTTTCCAGCCGGAGCAGTGCCGTCAGTATCCCATTAATATTGCTTCGCCCATTGCCTATGTGCGGGAGCGCAGTATGCAGTTTATGGAGCGGTATCTGGAGGATACGCTGGATCTGGGCACAGACCGGATGATCCTGGCGCCGGGCTGGGGCTATGTGGACGCACCGGAGGAAGAGGCTTTTGCGCGTTCGGTGGAAGCCATCCGGCGGCTGGCAGAGAAGGCGGCAGCGCTGGGCGTGAAGTTATCTGTGGAAGAGATGGATCCGCTGTCCACTTTGCTGGTGCGTGACCTGCCCCATCTGAAAAAATTGTTGGATGCAGTGGGATCAACACAGATCACGGCCTGCCTGGATACCTTCATGGCGGCTGACAATCAGGAAACCGTGGAGCAGTATTA
The DNA here is from genome assembly GCA_032620915.1 of Oscillospiraceae bacterium NTUH-002-81. Lineage (NCBI taxonomy): Bacteria > Bacillati > Bacillota > Clostridia > Eubacteriales > Oscillospiraceae > Oscillospiraceae bacterium NTUH-002-81. The sequence goes on along the minus strand of CP136052.1, from coordinate 3,550,249 downwards.
TGAGGCCTTTGGCCAGATCGGCCATGTGCATTTTTCCGGTTATGGAAAAGAGGGTTATATGGTGCCGGGAACGGGTGATCAGGCGGTGTTGGAAAAACAGTTAGAAGCACTGGCGGCTCATGATTACGACGGTGATCTGGTGCTGGGCCTGTGGGGCGCCGGGTACTTCAAAGATCCCGATGCGGCACTGCGGCAGGCTGTCCAGTGGGCGAATGCATGTGAACTGATTCGAAAGTAAAATTTGTGCAAAAAGCACATTTGAAATTTGAAACGGTATCCATTATAATGAAACTACAGCGTGTGGCGTTTCTGCGTAAATCCGGTTGCAGAGACGTCACACGTTTTTTTGTATGATATTTTTAAAATCGAGCAGCAGGTATGCGTAAGTCCAGATACGGAGGGCTTGCGCATTTTTTGTCTCGAAAAGAAAGGTGGTTTTTATGGATACCGGAAATCAGTTTTTGGGGACGGAGCGCATTGAAAGATTGATGCGACAGTATGCGGTTCCCTGTATCATTTCTCTGTTGGTGGGTGCACTGTACAACATCGTTGACCAGATTTTCATTGCCAATGCCAGTTATCTGGGCTCTTATGGCAACGCGGCAAATACGGTTGTGTTTCCGCTGACGGTGGTGGCGCTGGCCATTGCGGTTCTTGTCGGGGACGGCTGCTGTGCCTTTGTCAGCATTTCCCTTGGCAGACAGGAGATGGAAAAAGCGAAACGCAGTGTGGGAAATGCGGTGGTGCTGGCGCTGGGCAGCAGTCTGGTGCTGACGGCACTGTATCTGCTTTTTGCCAACCAGATCATTGCCATGTTTGGCGGCACGGTCAATGCGGAGACATTTCACTATGCGCAGGAGTATTTCTTCTATATTACATTGGGCATTCCGTTTTATATGTTCGGGCAGGCGATGAACCCTGTCATCCGGGCGGACGGCAATCCGAAATTTGCGATGGTTTCTACGCTGGCAGGCGCCGTCATCAATATCATCCTGGATCCGATTTTTATCTTTGTGTGTAAATGGGGGATGATGGGCGCTGCGGTGGCAACGGTACTGGGACAGGTGGTAACTGCCGTCCTGGCGATCTGGTATTTGCAGCATATGCGGATCATTCGCCCGACAAGAAGGGATTTTGCGCTCAATGGAAAACTGTGCGGACGGATGCTAACGCTGGGCATTACCAGCTTTTTATCCCAGATCAGCCTGGTGGCAGCCATGGCGGCCATCAACAATATGCTTCGAAAATATGGCGCGCTGGATGTGGTTTTCGGGCAGGAGCAGTATGCGCAGATTCCCATGGCCGTGGTGGGCATCGTTATGAAATTTTTCCAGATCGTCATTTCCATTGTGGTTGGTATGGCGGCAGGCTGCATTCCCATTGTGGGCTATAATATGGGAGCGGAAAAAAAGCTGCGCGTACGGGAATTGTTTACCAGACTGCTGGCCGCCGAGGCACTGGTGGGTGCGGTGGCCCTGATCCTGGCGGAAGGATTTCCCCATCAGCTCATTGCCATTTTCGGTGCAAAAAACGAAAGCGCCTATTATACGGATTTCGCAGTCAAAGCGTTCCGGGTATATCTGTGTATGATGGTGCTGGCATGTGTCAACAAGGCATGCTTTATTTTCCTGCAGGCGGTTGGAAAAGCGCTTTCCTCCACCATGCTGTCCATGTTCCGTGAAGTAGTGTTCGGTGTGGGATTTGCACTGCTGCTGCCGAAATTCTTCGGACTGGACGGTGTGCTGTACTCCATGCCGGTGTCGGATGTGCTGACCTTTGTGATTTCACTGGTGATCATCCGCAAAACCTATCAGGAGTTAAGGGAAAAGCGTGCCGGAAGAAGTATGCCGGCAGCAGGCTTTCTGATATGGAGCAATACGTTTTGATACAACAGATCAACCGTGAATTTTTTTAAAATAGTATGGAGCCGGGACTTTGAAAGGAGAAAACAAGTGAAAAACAGAGTAATTACGATCAGCCGCGAATTTGGCAGCGGTGGACGGACCATCGGAAAAAAAGTAGCAGAAAAGCTGGGAATCCCGTGCTATAATTCTGAGTTGCTTCAGGAGATGGTGAAGGAAACAGGTTTTGCCGCGGATTATGTAAAGGAGGCCGGGGAATATGCCCCCGGCGGTTTCCTGTCGGCGGCTTTTTCCAATCGCATGTTTGGCCCGACCAATGAGGACATTCTCTGGGAGCATCAGTGCAAGATCATCACAGAACTGGCTGAAAAAGGCCCCTGTGTCATCGTGGGACGCTGCGCAGACTATATTTTGCGGGACAAGGCAGATTGCCTGAAGGTATTCATCCATGCGGATATGGCATTCCGTGAGGAACGCATCGTCAAGGTATACGGGGAACGGGAGCAGTCGCCGGAAGAACGGCTGCGGGATAAGGATAAACGCCGGGCGGCTTATCATCGTTTCTATACGGACATGAAGTGGGGGCATGCGCAGAATTATCACCTGACGCTGAACAGCGGCGTGTTAGGATTGGAGAAGTGCGTGGAGATCATTGCGGGATTGTTTTAAATGATTATGTTTTATTTCTGCTCATCATGGGGCGCTCCGTTCATCCGCTCCTGTAGCTGCCCTTCCGTGCAAGCACGGCGTTCAGCTACAAAGAGCGTTTGACTGAACTGGTTACAGATATTCTCTCTCCAGCGGCAGGGTGGTGCAGTGCAATCCGCCGCCGCCGTTCATGATCTCATCATAGGGGATCTGGATAACTTCGATGCCGCGGGCGGTGAGCCGCTCTACGGTGCGGTCGGTGCCGGTGCACATCATGATCTTGCCGGGTCTTAACTGTAGGCAGTTGCAGGAGAACCAGTCGTCGTCAGGATGTACGTCGATCATCTCGATGCCCAGCTCTTTTAACTTCTGCAGGAAGAAGTACGGAAGCTTGGTGACATTGACCAGTGCTTTGTCCACGTCTACCATGGTGAAAGCGCCGTCGATGTGCAGGGCGTAGCCGGTCATAGGCACAACGATGACTTCCATGCCCAGGGGCTCCAGAATTTCTTTTACCTGCCGGATTCCTTCCATGTTGGTACGCTGGGAGTAGCCGATGGCTGCGTGTTTCGGATCGATGATGGCGAAGTTGCCGCCCTCCAGTGTGCCGGTACCGTTGATGGTACGCAGGATTGGAACGCCGTGTGCGGCCACATTTTTTGTCAGCACATATTCCTCGCCGCGGCGCATTTTCGGTGCCATACGGCTGATGATGAGGCCGCCGGGAACGGCGATGCCCATGTCACGGGTGTTGATATACTGGGTGCCGTGATCCAGCGGCACGTCCTCCAGATAGATTACCTCGACGCCTTCTTTTCGAAGGATGTTGGTGTAATTGTCATGCTGCTCCTGCATGCGAGCCAGATTGGGCTGGCGGTCGCAGCGCCAGTACCAGGAGTGATTTTCACCCATGATGGCACCAATCTCATCATCCCATTTGTCCATGGTGATGACATCCATTTCGTGATCCGGGCGGCGCATCAGAACGGTTTTCAGGCGGCCTACCTCGCTGTTGCAGCCCCAGCGTCTGCCCCAGACGAACTCCATCATTTCTTCGCTCTCAAAAGAGGGCTCCTCCATGGGAGGAAAATATTTTAATACGCGATGATAATCTTCTGTACTTTTGATTCCCATTTTACTTCTCCTTTGTATCAATTTTTATCAAATATCTGCCACGCCATCTCGAACCCTTGTGCGCTGCTGACGCATCGCGGGTTCTCGCTGTAGGGCATGCGCGTTATCTGCCACGCCGTGCCATCTCGAACCCTTGTGCGCTGCTATCGCATCGCGGGTTCTCGCTGTAGGGCATGCGCCCTATACATCCGCTGCCATAGCCATCTGCCTGCAAGCAAGCTCGAGCGTCCGTTTCTGTCGCATTAGTGCACGGCTTATTGATAACATATTTATAACATTTTTTTCAAAAATTCCTGCGCACGCGCGGTCTTGGGTGCGGCGAAGAATTCTGCCGGCGGCGCATCCTCCAGTATCGTACCGTTGTCCATGAAGATGATCCGGTCGGCGACTTCTCTGGCAAATCCCATCTCGTGAGTAACCAGCAGCATGGTGATGCCGGTCTGGGCCAGCTCTTTGATAACGTCCAGTACCTCGGTGACCATTTCCGGGTCAAGGGCAGAGGTGGGCTCGTCGAAGAGAATGACCTCGGGATCCATGGCCAGGGCGCGGGCGATGGCCACACGCTGTTTCTGTCCGCCGGAAAGGGTGACCGGATAAACGTTGGCTTTCTCGGCAAGGCCGACACGGGCCAGCAGCTGCATGGCTTTCTCCGTAGCCTGTTCTTTCGTCAGCTTCTTTGTTTTCACCGGCGCGTAGATCATGTTTTTCAGGACGGTCATGTGGGCGAACAGGTTGAAATGCTGGAACACCATGCCTACCTTCTGTCGGATCGCCCGGATGTTCTGCCCTTTCTCTGTGATGCAGGTGCCGTCCACCCAGATCTCGCCGCTGGTGGGCGTCTCCAGAAGGTTGATGCTGCGCAGCAGCGTGGATTTACCGGAACCGGAAGGGCCGATGATGGCAACGACCTGTCCCCGGTCTACGTGAAGGCTGACGTCCTTCAGCACTTCCAGAGATCCGAAATTCTTATATAAATGTTTAACGTCGATCACTGATGTTTACCCACCTTTCTACCCGTCTGGAAATAATGGCAAGGATGCCGACCAGTATGTAATAGATGATCGCCACGGTAAGCAGCGGCTCAAATGCGCGGTAAGATTTGGAAATGATCATCTGCGCCGCACGGAGCAGATCCACCAGACTGATACAGGATACGAGAGAGGTGTTTTTCAGCAGGTTGATCATCTCATTGACGAGGCCCGGCAGGGTACTTTTGAGTGCTTGCGGCATGACGATATCCAGCATGACGGAGGGATTCGACACACCCAGCGCCAGAGCTGCCTCCCGCTGGCCGTAATCCACTGCCATGATACCGCCTCGCAGCGTCTCGGACAGATAAGCGGCGGAGTTCAGCGACAGCGCGATGGTGCTGGCCTGCAGCGGGGTCAGATTGTGCAGCAGCAGCTGCGGCACGCCGAAGTATACGAGCATGATCTGTACCAGCAGCGGCACGCCTCGGAAAATCGATGTATAAAAAGAAGTAATGAATTGCAGGACTTTGTGATGGGAAATCTTCATGAAAGCCAGCGGTACGGCCAGAAGAAATCCAAATACCAGTGCCAGCAGCGTGACTTTGATGGTGACGCCGGTGGCTGTCAGCAGGTATCCGGTATATTTGGGGATAATACTGAAATCAAGATTCATAATGCTAACCTCCAGGTTTCTTATAATTATGCATTCAAATTAATATCATGTAAAATCTATGCTATAAAGAATAAGCCTATTTTACTATATTGTCAAGAAGAAAAGCGGAGGATTATTGATAGATATACTTTGCTTTGTGTATAAACATACACAAAAAGGTGTATGAAAAGTGTGCACGTTGACATGGGGCTTGCGCAGGTGCTATCATGAATGTGATTCGTTTTGTGGAAACTATTTTATGAAAATTATTTTGTGAAAAGAGGGAATCTATGGAGTTTCATATGGGCGGTGTCCGGTATCCGGTGATGAGAAATCCGGTATACGGGCGAAGAGGAATGGTAAGCGCCTCACAGCCATTGGCTGCGCAGGCTGGAATCAGTATTTTGAAAAGAGGCGGCAACGCGGTGGACGCGGCCATTGCGGCGGCGGCCTGCCTGGCAGTGACAGAGCCAACCTCCAACGGCATCGGCGGAGACTGTTTTGTGCAGGTGTGGCGGAACGGACGCCTGTATGCACTCAATGCCAGCGGTCCGGCACCGGCGCTTTTGTCCGCGGATGTTGTGCGGGAGCAGGGCTTTGACAAAATGCCGGAGCGCGGGTGGCTGCCGGTGACGGTACCGGGCGTTCCCGCGGCCTGGGCAGAGCTGAACGAGCGGTTTGGCAGATTGAGCCTGCGGGAAGACTTTGATCCGGCCATCAACTGTGCCCGCCGTGGATTCCCGGTGGAGTCGGTGACGGCGGCCTGCTGGCGGGAAGCCGGAGAGAAAATGGCGCCCTACGCAGATCGGGAAGAGTTCAAAGAGTGGTTCAGGGTATTTACAAAGAATGGAAGAACGCCGGAGGCAGGCGAGATTTGGGGCTCCGAGGATATCGCCAACACACTGGAATCCATTGCGGAAAGCAGAGGCCTGTCCTTCTATCACTGGACGCTGGCAGACAAGATCGACGCTTTTTCTCAGAAAACGGGCGGCCTTCTTCGCAAAAAAGATCTGGAAAGCTACCGGCCCCACTGGGTAGATCCGGTATGCGTATCCTACCGGGGCTACGATGTGTGGGAGCTGCCGCCCAATGGTCAGGGCCTGGTGGCGCTGATGGCGCTGGGCATGCTGGAACAGACCACGCCGGTGGGACATGATGATGTACGGACGATCCATCAGCAGATCGAGGCGCTGAAGCTGGCCTTTGCGGATGGACAGCGTTATATTGCAGACCCTGATTATGCGGAAATCCCGGTGGAGGAGATGGTATCTGAGACTTACCTGAAACAGCGGGCATCCCTGATCGGTGACCGGGCGGTGGTGCCTGCTTACGGCAACCCGTACAGCGGCGGTACCGTGCATCTGTGTGCAGCGGACGAGGAAGGCACGATGGTGAGCCTGATCCAGAGCAACTACGAGGATTTTGGTTCCGGTATCGTGGTTCCGGGAACGGGCATCAATCTCCAGGATCGTGGCTGCAATTTCAGCCTTGATCAGTCCTGCCCCAACTATCTGGCGCCGGGAAAACGGCCTTATCACACCATCATTCCGGGCTTCCTGACCAAGGACGAACAGGCTGTGGGGGCTTTTGGCGTGACGGGCGCGTTCATGCAGGCCCAGGGACATGTACAGGCACTGATGAACATGATCGATTTCCATATGAATCCCCAGGAGGCGCTGAATGCGCCCCGCTGGCAGTGGAAAAACGACCTGCGCGTGGAAGTGGAGGCCGGATTCGATGAGGATGTGGTAAAAGCACTGCGGCAGCTGGGGCACATTGTGGAGGTAGCGCCGGTGGGGGCGTCCATGGGACGCGGGCAGATCATCATCCGCAACGACAATGGTGTGTATGTGGGCGGCTGTGAGCCCAGAGCGGACGGCTGTGTCGCCGTGTGGTAGAGCGAATCCTGTGTCAACAGGCGATCAAGCGCGTTAGCGCGGCTTTGTGATATGATGATCGGCAAATTGGATCATGTGTTTTGGCTTGGCGCGGATAAAAATTGAAAAGAATATGCGGAATGGAATAGATCCCTCGGAATTGGCAAAGCTATAGGCAGAGGTGATGAGAATGAAGAGACGGAACAGAAGTCTGTCTACCGGAGAAATCGCTGTGATGGCGGTGCTCATGCTCTGCCTGGTGCTTGCCATTACCGTGACGGCGATCCGTTCTGCCGCCCGCAAAACGCAGGATGACGGAGAGCAGTTCGTGGCGCTGGAAGAGTCCAGCGAGGCGGAGGATCTGGCGCAGGCGGATGAGAGCACTGCCGGAAATGCAGGCGGACGGACGCAGACGACGGATGGCCGGGACGAAGCGGCAGCATCCGGGGAAAATAAAAGCACCCCGGACAAATTTGCGGTGAAAACCGCCCAGGAAGAGATGGATCTGATAGCGGCGGAGGATCAGGGAGACAACCCAGCTGGATCTTGATACAGAAAATGCCGGGACTGGCACAGGTCATGTTGCCGATAGGGACGTGGCGGATGCAGCGGGACAGGACGGAGGGGAAAACCTGGCCGAGCAGGTACAGGAGACCTCCGGTAGTGTTTCCCAGACAGTACCGGCGGCGGAAACCTTTGATTTTCAGGCCCAGGATCATCTGGCCTGGCCCATTTCCGGCAACGTGGTGCTGGACTACAGCATGGACGGGACGATCTATTTTCCCACATTGAAGCAGTATCGCTACAATCCGGCCATTGTTATTTCCGGGGCGGTGGGAACGCCGGTGACGGCAGCTGCTGATGGAAAAGTGACAGACGTATCCGTGCATGCAGAGACGGGAACGACCGTTACCGTGGATCTGGGCGGCGGCTACACAGCTATCTACGGACAGCTGAAGGAAGTGCCGGTGAAAGAGGGCAGCGTGCTGTCTGCCGGAGATCTGGTGGGGTACGTCAGCGAGCCCACGAAATACTACTCTACGGAGGGAAGCAATCTTTATTTTGCGCTGCAGAAAGACGGAGCGCCGACGGATCCGGTGGAATACTTGCAATAACAGTTCATGCGCAGAAATGAGCAGCGAATGGCGCGGCTGAACTGTGATGCACATTTTATGAACACAAAGTGCGAAGCATCATATAATATAGAAGGAATGGCACCTGAAAATCCGCAATCGAACCTTTACAGGCGTGACGGAACATCCAGGTAAGATACATTCTCTGTCGATTGCTTCATATAAAGACGGTTATGGGGAGGCTTCTCCATACCGTTTACATAAAGGTCTGAGAAGAACGATGAATTACACATATATGGTCAGGTGCAGGGACGATTCTCTGTATACGGGTTGGACAAATCACCTGGAAAAACGGGTGGAGGATCACAACAGCGGGCGCGGCGCGAAATATACGAAGAGCCGCAGGCCGGTGGAGCTGGTGTATTACGAGCAGTTTGAGACGAAGGAAGAAGCCATGCGGCGGGAATGGGAGATCAAACAGCTCACCCATCAACAAAAAGAAAAGTTACTGGAACAGGCAGGTCAGCATTGACAGGCCTGTTTTTTTGATGTAAGATAGGAAATATAGCAAGTAGTTTTTGAAACTACATGTAATAATATCGACAAAACATCATATACTAATCAATAGAACAATGATAGACAGGAAAGGTGGCATGTTCTATGAAGAAACCATTTAAAATCAAAGATCCGGGCAGCGCAGTGACCCATTTTATCGGCATGCTGATGGCCATGTTTGCGGCAGTACCGCTTCTGATCAAGGCGGCCAGAGAACCGGATCGCATTCACCTGATCGCGCTGGCGATTTTCATTGTCAGCATGATTCTCCTGTATGCGGCCAGCACTACCTATCATACGCTGGATCTGTCCGAGCGGACGAATAAGATTTTGAAAAAAATTGACCATATGATGATCTTTATCCTGATCGCGGGAACGTACACCCCGATCTGCCTGATCACACTGAAAGGGCCTGTGGGATACGGGCTGCTGGCACTGGTGTGGGGGATCGCCATCGTGGGCATTGTGATCAAAGGCTTTTGGATCTACTGCCCAAAATGGTTTTCCTCCGTGCTGTACATCGCTATGGGCTGGGTATGCGTGCTGGCATTTACCCAGATCATGAACGCACTGCCCCGGGCCGCTTTTCTGTGGCTGCTGGCGGGCGGCATCATTTACACCATCGGCGGCGTGATCTACGCGTTGAAGCTTCCTATTTTCAACTCAAAGCATAAGAACTTCGGTTCCCATGAGATTTTCCATCTGTTTGTGATGGGTGGAAGCTTCTGCCACTTCATCGTCATGTATGCATTCGTGGCAGGCATGCCGGTGGGGCTGTAAAGACGGATACCACCATTGGATAGAGAGCAATCAGCAAACATTCTGAGAACTGACCTGAGCCAAATAGACAGATTATAGAAAACCCCGGTTTCGGATGCCTGGAATGACATGCCGATCCGGGGTTTTCTGATTTTAGAAAAGGATTCTTAACTTTTTGTGGTCATATGACACGCGTAGATAATCGTGAAAAACGAGGTCTGTTTTCGCCGCGTCAGATTAGTCTGCGTTCTCAGCACCAAGCCAGTTGGTTACGATCTCTTTGATGGTGCCGTCAGCTTTCAGCTCATCCAGTGCAGCATTGATGGGCTCCAGATACTCGGATCCCTTCGGGAATGCGATGGCGTACTGGGAAGGCTCCTCGCCGATCTCAGAAGCATCCATAACGAAGTAGGACAGCTCCGGATTCTCTTCACAGCGGATCTTGCAGGAAGCACCGTCAGTCATAACCGCATCTGTTCTGCCTGCGATCAGCTCCTGGATGGCAGCTGCGCCGTTGTCAAAGGTGGTCAGGTTCGCACCCTCGATCTTCGGGATCTTGGTCTCGTAGTTCTCGCCGTTTGCGCAGGATACGGTTTTGCCGTTTAAGTCAGCTGCGGAGGTGAAACCCTCTTCGGTACGGAACAGGATACCAAGCTTCTCGGTCAGGTAACCGTCGGAGAAATCAACAGCTTCTTTTCGCTCGTCGGTTGCACACATACCGGAGATAACGAAGTCAACCTGATTTGCCTGGATAGCTGCGATCAGGGAGGAGAAGCTCATGTTGGAGATCTCATAGGTGAAACCGCATTTCGCAGAAAGGGCATTTAAGATGTCGATGTCCAGACCTTCATAGCCGTTGCCGTCGTCGGTGGTTGTCTCGAAGTTCTGGTATGTGGGGCTTAAGCCGATGACCAGATTTTTGCCCTCCAGGGAACCAGCCTCGCCGGTTGCCTCAGCAGTGTCGGCAGCAGCGTCTGTGCTGTCCTCAGCGGTCTCCTCGGTGGCATCAGCAGCAGTGTCAGTGGATTTGTCCTCAGCGGAAGAGCTGCCGCAGCCGGTCAGGGCAGAAACAGCGAGGGATCCGCAGAGAAGTAATGCAAGTAATTTTTTCATAATTATTCATCCTCTCTTCATAAATGATAGTGTATCGATTTACTTTTTGATCAATAAATATACAAAGACATTACACCTCTTTTTCCGAAATGTCAAGAAAAAAGAGGTGTAATTTTGCATAAATATTCACAAATAATGCAACCGATGAATAATCAAAATGCTAGCCGCGCTTCAGAAAAGCGGTGCAGCAGTGGATTGCGCCGTAACCTTTCAGTATCTCGCTGATGTCCACCGGGATGACCTTGATTCCGTTTTTTTCCAGTAATTCCTGGCTTCGGGGGTTACCTGCGGGCATGACTACGGTACCGGGCTCAATGGCAACGAAGTTGATGGCAAGGTTTTCCTTGGCCTCTACCCGGGAGGGGCATTCCAGCAGTTTGATGCCTTTCTTTTTCAGGGCATCGCACACATCGTAAGGCACCTGGGATGCGTGGATCATGGCAACATCGTGGCTGGCCATGTTCAGCAGGCCGTCAATGTGCGCGTGGCCGTAGGGGATCTGCATGTGCAGGATGTCGGTGACGCCCATGCGGCGCAGCTCATATTCCACCATTTCGTAGCCTTCCCGGTTTGTGCGGACGCCGGAAGCCAGCACCACGGTGTGGCGGTCGATCCACAGACCCATGGCACCCTCAAAGGTGGCGCTGCCGCAGATGGTGCGGATGATCGGCACCCCAAGATCTGCCAGTGCTTTGGCCATATAGCGTTCCTCGCCGCGGCGGGCATCCATGGCAGGGCGGGTAACGATGGCGCCTTCGGGTGTCATGAACAAAAGATCCCGGCAGAAGACGGCGTTGGGGCGGTCGGTGCGCTGTTCTTCAATGTAATGGACGTTGACACCGTGGGCGCGGTAAATGTCAGTCAGTGCATCGTGCTGGGCGCGGAATTTCTCTGCATCGATGGGGCAGCGGAAACGGGCCGCCTGCCAGTCGAAGCCTTCGTCAATTTCAGCGCCGGGTCTGCGCATGATAACATCCCGCAGGGTATCTACCTCGGAGCTGACGCCCCAGTCTCCCCAGAGCCTTGTCATATCATCGGTGATGGATGTCTCCAGCGGGAACCAGCGTTCTCCGGCCAGTGCATCAATGTCGTGTTTATTGTCAGCCAATGTAATTGCCTCCTTTTTCGGTTCGTTGATATATGAAATTGATTATATAGCGGAAGGGGCGGGAACGTCAATATTGCAAACGGGGAAAAAACAGTGAAAAAAGAAAACGGCCGGAAGTGCAAAATGCCTTCCAGCCATTATCTTTTTATACCTGCCAGGCTTGTAGCTTAGCCAAAGTATCTCTTTAACAGACCCTCAAATGCCTTGCCGTGTCTTGCTTCGTCACGGGCCATCTCATCATTCACTCCGCTCGTGAATGTAAATATTGTGTCATGGATAGCAACAACTTAAGGAGAACCTAGCAAAATCAAGGCATTTTTAAAACATCTTTTTAACATCTTTCAAAGAACTTTGGTACCATAATGGTACTTCCCTTAAAGGTTTATCGTACTATTAATAAATACTTTTCTGATAAAGCTTTAAGGAAAAATATAGCTATTCCAAGAGCAAAGAAAAAAGAGTGGATTTCCACTCTATGCCAATCTCAATAAATAAAATTTGTATACCAATTTTACCCTTTGTGCTATGATAATATGTAATTAATGGACTTATGAATTAAAGGTATGAATAAAAATACAAGATAATCCCTAGTACTTTGAAAGGTGATAGTTTATGAGAAGAATGAGCACGAATCCAACAGAATATGTAGTATTTGATGTTGAAACAAATGGATTAAAGTCGAAACGGGATGACTTACTTTCAATTTCGTTTTATAAACCTGATGATGGTAAAGAATATAATAGATTTTTGCCTTTAGAATTAAATCGAAGAATTGTTACGACACATATAAATGGCATTACTGAAAAAGATTTAGTTGGTGCGACTGCACTTACGCAAAATGAGTTTAATCATATAGTGGAAGAATTTGAATTAGAAAAGAGAACAATTTTAATTTATGCAGGTAGGAACTTTGATGGGGGATTTCTCGCTGAATATATGAAAAGACATCGGATTTCTGGATTTGAAAAATTAAATTTCTATAATATAAAGAGAAATATAATTTCTTCAAAATTTTCTCATGGAAATATTACCAAAGATAATCTGTGTTCAGTATTTAAGGTTGAAGGTGTTGAAACTGTTCATAGTAGTTCCAATGATTGCAAACTTGAATGGGAATTATTCAAAAAAATGGACGGTTATTTTTATCTTGTGACAGAGGGGGTTGGCGAAGATAACGTATTTAAACTTAATGAGGATTATATTATTCCAGCTAGTCTATTATACTCTCATCCGAATTTAAGTCGTGTTCTTTGTGAAAGACCATATATTGAATGTCAAAGTACTCTTGTTAAAACATTTGAAATTGAAGCTAAGGGAATTGAAAAATTTCCCACTAATATTACAGGAAAAACGATTGAACATCTAATAAATTCAATGTTAAATGTTGATATGCAAGATTCACAGCCTTTTTTGCGAAAAAATAAGATGAAATTGGATTTTGTCGGAAAAATCCCTAATGGGCTATTAATGGTTCCAATGACTTTTAATTTAGACGGAACAGTTACTGCACTTCATAAAAAAGATAAGGAATTGGAGAAACATATAAATTCTACTAATAATAATCTTAAAGAACGAATTAGTCCGCTAGTTGATTTTATTAAAAATGAAATTTTTAAGAATGAACATATATTATCGCAGGAACTTGTTGTCAATTCTGAAAATAATATTCTTGCGTTATGTGATCTTTCCACTGCAAAAACAATATTGGAAATAAAAACAGATTATTCTGATTCACTTGCATACAAAGAACAGCTTTTTTATGAGGCAAATGGAAGAAAAATCTATCATCTAAAAATGGAATGGGTAAAAGACAAGAGTACTGATTCTCTTAAAAAAGTAATTTTCCATATTGTTCTTGTTGATGTACATATTGGAACGCCAAACTCATCAAATTGGTTTGAAGGAAAACGTGAAGAACGAAGAGCGAAGAGAATAGCTGAAATTAAAAAATATTTGTTATCTTCGGATGTGTCTTTAGAATCTTTCAAAAATACTAGTTCACCTATTAAATTGAAATGTAAAATCTGTGAATACGAATGGAATATCAAATATGCTACATTAATGAAAAAGATTCCTGATTGTCCTAAATGCAAACCAAAGAATACGAGTAAAAAAAGGGTTATGATGTCTGAAGAAGAGCGAATTAAGTTACGTGCTAATAATTATTATGAAAAAATATTAGAAAAGAGTAATCATATGATTACTTCCTATTAGGAACACTGTAAATACAAGGCTTTTCGGAGCCTACAAACCAGAAAAAATAATATTTGATCTATCACATTACGCAAAAAGCCGTCCGGCATGAAAAACGGGCGGCTTTTTTGCGTGGATAGACGGAGAGGAGGCGCAAAAATAACTACAAAATTTTAGCGTTCAAATTTGTGCAACTTTAACGAAAAGGAGGATCGTAAATGGCCGATGAAAAACTGAACACAGGCCCTGCGGAGAATACTTCCCCGGAGGCCGCCGAGCCTATCACCACACCTGAACAGGCCGTAGCGTCTGAGCCCCGGCAGGAACATACCGGGCCTACCATACCTGAGCCCGGCGATGTGGTTGTGTCCTTTGACAAAATCAATGAGCTTATGGCGGAAAAGAGGCAGAACGCCCGCGCCGAAGTCGAAAAGGCGGAAACTCCAGAAACGCCGGAGGCAGCAGCCCCCGGAGAAACACCGCAGCCCGCCAATACGGAGGAGCCGAAAAAGCCGCGCCGTGGTCGTCCACCGAAAGTAGAAAAGGCCGCGACTGAAAATCAGAAAGCGGAGAAATCGGCTGGGGCCCGCAAGGGCCGCCCACCCAAGGCGGATAAGGCGGCCCCTGACAAGCCCAAGCCGTCCAAACGAGACAAAGTGTCCCGAAGTGACGGAAAGGCCCCGGATGCCAAGGAGCCCGTAAAGCCCACACAGGATACGGCACCGAAGGAAGCTGCTGTGGAACAGACGACTCCCGAGCCGACTACACCGCCCCGCCCGGTTGAGGAAGGCAAGCTGGTTTATCTGAAACTTTCCGAGGTTCATCCGTTTCACACATTCCGTCCGCACCCCTTTAAGGTACGGGACGATGCGAAGATGCAGGAAATCGTTGCTTCTATCCGCGTAAACGGTGTAATGGTTCCCGGTCTTGCCCGCCCGGAGAAAGATGGAAACGGCTATGAAATTGTAGCGGGCCATCGCCGTACCCACGGCAGTGAACTGGCGGGGCTGGAGGAAATGCCCTTTATAGTCCGTGAAATGACCGACCACGAAGCGGTACAGGCCATGAAGGACAGCAACAAGCAGCGTGACGGGATGCTCCCCAGCGAATTGGCCGCGCTGCTGGAACTCGAGGTTGAGGACATCAAGCATCAGGGCGGGCGGCTGAAAGGCGTTGCGGAAGGCGATGTCGGGAAACGCTCGGTTGAGATTGTGGGCGAGGCGCATGAAATGAACTATAAAAAGGTCATGCGCTACTTGCGGCTCAACTCCCTTGTGCCGGAGCTTCTGGATAAGGTAGACGATAAAAAGATGGGCTTCATGCCTGCCGTGGAACTGTCCTACATCAAACCGAAAAATCAGAGGCTTATTGCTGTTTCCATTGACGGGGAGCAGGCTTCGCCCTCGCTGGCCCAAGCTAAACGGCTCCGGGAGCTGGATAAGGAAGGCAAACTTAACGGCGATGTCATTGACGGCATCTTATCAGAACAGAAAAAGGAGGATCGAGGCGTGATTATTTCTACTGCGGAACTGGAAAAGTATTTTGGCAAGGAGGTCACTCCCGCCAAAATGAAAGAACAGATTATGTCCCTGCTGGATGACTGGAAAGAAAAACAGCCGCCGGAGCTGGCAAAAGCCCCGAAAAAGCAGGAACTTGACAAGTAACAACTTCGAGACACTTTGTCCCGAGGGCCCCGCCCTCGCGCAGAGGCTCTGGTGGTATATATCCCCCGTCGCCGCCTGCTTTTTAGTACAGCCGGGAGTGGGCCGTCAAGGGTGCAGCGCACCGCCGTTTTCGGCGGCTCGCCCTTGACGGTCTGCCCCGGCTGTGCTATTTCCCCGGCAAGCGGCGGGGGTATATCCTCCAGAGCCGCCCCCTTTCCCAAGACTGGGAAAGGGCGTGGGGTTTGGGTTGAACTTTCTTATTAAAATATCGGAGGTATGAACGATGAAACGACCCCTTGCTTATATCACCGCTGCATGGCTCGGCGGCGATAGCGAAAACGCAGAACTGGCGGCGCAGTATTGCCGCACCGTGTATGAGGCAGGCTTTTCTCCTATTTGCCCGCCCCTGTACTTGCCCCTGTTTCTCAATGATGCTGTTCCCGAGGAGCATAAAAGCGGCATCGACATGAGCCGTGACCTGCTCCGCCGTTCTCATGTGCTGGTTGTCTGCGGGCACAGTATGACCGAAGCCATGAAAAATGATATTGCCGTGGCCCAGCGGCTGGGAATTACGGCAACAACCCTTGAGGGCATCCTGACCGTCAAGGGACAGGGCCGCCGCTGATGGCGACCCTGTTTGAAGCCTACGTTACCAACGCCGGGAAGTACAGCGAGGGCCAGCTTCTGGGTGAAACACTGAAATTTCCCACAACCGCCCAGGAGGTGGAGGCTCTCTTGAAACGGATCGACGTGGATGGCGTCCGCTATCAGGAAATTTTTATTACCTCTTTCGATGGGGATGTGCTGGGGCTCTATGACCATTTGAGCGAGTATGAAAATCTGGACGAGCTTAATCATCTGGCCTGCCTGCTTTCCGAGCTTACCTCATCGGAGCTGGAAACACTGGAGGCCGTCCTCGACAGCGGCGATCACTGTTCCTCGGTGCGGGACATCATCAATCTGACACAAAATCTGGACTGTTACGGCTTTTACCCCGGCGTATCCGATGAGGAAACGCTGGGGCGTATTTATGTGGACGATCTGGAAATGTTGGATGTGCCGGATCAGGTAAAACCGTATTTCGATTATGAGGCGTATGGCCGGGATGCCTGCATCCACGAAAACGGCCATTTTGCCCCGGGCGGCTATGTTGTCAAAGAAAGCGATCATTTCGTGGAAGTGTATCACGGCTTGCAGGATATTCCCAAGGAGCATAAGGTGTTCTCTTTCCCGAAGCTCTCTATCCGGGAGCAAATGGCCGCTTATCAGGAAATCATAGACGGTTCTTCTTTGGAGGGCTACCGTCAAATGCAGAAAAAAGACCGTGGGGATCGGTGATGGCACTTCGAGACAAATTGTCCCAAGGAAGGAGGCGGTGTAACTGATTGATGAAGATATTTCCCGGCGCACGATAGCCATATCCGTAAAAACAACCAAGCTGACGGCGCGGGGACTGGCGTATGTGCTGGGCATGGTGGGCCGGAAGATCCGCAAGGCATACCGTGGGCGGCAAGTACCGCATGGAAAACAAAGTGTGCGAAAGCTCATGGCCCACGGTACAGCCACCAACAGCATTGAGCTATCCGGGGATGCCAAGTCCTTTGACCGCGTGGCCCGGAAATGGAATGTAGACTATGCGTTCTATAAAACCGGGCAGGACAAATACCTGCTGTTTTTCAAGGCTGGACAGGCAGACGCAATGACCGCCTGCTTTTCTGAGTATTCCCGGAAGGTGTTAAGCAAAGCAAAATCGAACCGTGTTCCCATCCGGGAACAACTGCAACAGGCGGCAGATCAGCTTTCCAAAGAAAAGCCGAAGCAGAAAGAACGTGCAAAGGAGGTGGCCCATGAGGACAGATAAGATCAGAAAATATCTCATTCCGAACATTCCCTATCTGTTCATCCTGTGGGCGTTCCTCAAGCTGGGAACGGCCTACCGGCTGGCGGCGGGGAACGATTTTGCACATAAGCTCATCGGGCTGGGCCAGACGATTGGCCCGGCCTTTGCTGACTTTGCGCCCGGTTTAGTCCCGCTGGATTGGCTTGTCGGTATTGTAGGAGCCGTTGGTTTCCGGCTGCTGATCTATTTCAAAAGCAAGAACGCTAAGAAGTTCCGGCGGGATGCAGAATACGGCAGCGCCCGGTGGGGAACGGAAAAAGACATCAAACCGTTTGTCGATCCGAAGTTTGAAAACAACGTGATTTTGACCGGGACGGAGTTTCTCACGATGAACACCCGCCCGAAAATCCCCGCAAATGCCAGAAACCTGAATTGCTGTATTATCGGCTCGTCCGGCTCCGGCAAAACCCGCTTCTGGCTTACGCCCCAGCTTTTACAGGCTCATTCCTCTTATGTGGTGGTCGATCCGAAAGGCGGTGTGCTGGGACAGGTCGGGGCTTTTCTGCAAAAACGCGGGTACAAAATCAAGGTGTTCAACAGCATAGATTTTTCAAAATCCATGCAATATAACCCGCTGGCGTATATCCGCAACGAGGCCGATATTCTGAAATTCGTGGATGCCCTGATTTCCAACACCAAGGGCGAAGGCAAGGAAGGCGATCCATTCTGGACAAAATCGGAAACGCTTTTGTACTGCGCCCTGATTGCCTACATCATTTTCGAGGGGCCTGCCGAGGATCGGAACATGAATACCCTTGTGGATATGATTTCCGGCATGGAGGTCAAGGAGGATGACGAGGATTTTATGAACGCGGTGGACTATATGTTTGCCGGGCTCGAAAAGCGCAAGCCGGATTGCTTCGCGGTCAAACAGTATAAAAAGTACAAATTGGCCAGCGGCAAGACGGCAAAAAGCATTTTGATTTCCTGCGGTGCGCGACTGGCTCCCTTTGACATCCCGCAGCTTCGTGAAGTCATGGCCTATGACGAATTGGAGCTTGACCGCATCGGAGATCGGAAAACAGCGGTATTCTTCATCATTTCCGATACCACGCAGACCTACAACTTTTTAGTGGCGCTTGCTTTTTCGCAGATGTTCAACCTCCTGTGTGAACGGGCGGACAATGTTCACGGTGGCCGCCTGCCGCACCATGTACGAGTGCTGTGGGACGAGGCAGCCAACACGGGACAGGTGCCCCAGCTCGAAAAGCTGGTCGCGGTTATCCGCTCCCGCGAGGTGAGTCTTTGCCTGCTGTATCAGCAGTTGGCACAGTGCAAGGCCATTTACGATAAACACGCCGAGACAATCCTCGGCAACATGGACAGCGTGGTGTTCCTCGGTGGCCGCGAAGCCAGCACCATCAAGGAAATATCCGAGAACTGGTTGGGAAAAGCCACAATCAGTATGCAGACCGACAGCCGCTCCCGTGGCCAGTCGGAAAGCTACAGTCAAAATACCCAGCGGCTGGGCCGGGAACTGATGACCCCAGCCGAACTTGCAACCATGCCGGGAGACAAATGTATTTTGCAGCTTCGGGGCCTGCCCCCGTTCTTCTCTCCCAAGTATGATCTGAAACGGCATCCGAACTACCGTTATACAGCGGAGGCCGATAAACAGAAAAACGCTTTTGACCTCGACAGGCTCATTAACCGCCGCAGGCGGCCTGGTCTGAACGAGGTGTGTACGATGTATGAGGTGGCTGTGCCGGACGATGCACTCACGGAAGAGGACGAGGACATCCTCAACTATGATGACATCGACGATCCAGACGCCTTTGCATAAACGCTTCGAGACAAAGTGTCCCGAAGTTTGTAACCTGCCGCCTGCAAGGGCGGCTTTTTTGTTACCGGGAAAATCCCGGAGAAATGGAGGTTTATATGGCATTTTTCTCATCTGCAATCGACACTTTACAGACCCTCGTTATTGCTCTCGGTGCTGGCCTTGGCGTGTGGGGCGTGGTTAATCTGCTGGAGGGCTACGGCTCGGATAACCCGGGCTCCAATGCTCATGTACGGTAAGGAAGCAAGCAACCGAAAACAAGAGATAGACCGCCAGCACTACACTATTCCGAACCAAAGACCAAAAGATAAGCATTGTGGGAAAATCTAAACTTTTGGATTTTCCTACAATGCCGACTACGGCGGAATCCTTCCCACTCCTTATATCTTTATTTCCGTATACATTGAATTTGTATTTAGTAAATGCTATAATGTCCCTATTCAAATTATAAATGTGTTGAATTAGTTACATGTACATATTTTTTGTGCCGCATAAATACCCTGTTGAGGTTGTCGTTCTTTGTCCAGATGTGGAAACAATAAAAGGAAGGGAACGATACAGGGAGAAAACAGGCTATTCCGGCTTTACGGTTGAAACCTTATACGATACATTTATGCAGACAACACCACGGATCGGCTTTTGGCTGGACAATTCCAACCAAACACCACAGCAGACAGCAGAAACCATTCTGAACGCCAGAAAGTCGGTATGATTGTTACATATAAGGGGAAGAAAAATTTCTTTTAGGTACTTTCTTTCCTAAAACTAATGTGATATAATAGCATCATTCCAAAAAAGGAGTAAAAAATATGCGGCAAGGTATTCTTAAATAAAACTATAATCAAATAGTGGGAACAAAGGATTATGATAGTCCCTTTTGTGGGGGCTTGGTTTTTTGTACCCAATTTAAAAATACTTTTGCCTTATCAATTTTGACATATCCGAAAAACAGCAATCACAAACAGGTGTATGCTGTATATGTGTATGTCCGCAAATTATAATCCCCAGTGGTAAAAGTATTTTACTGCTGGGGATTTTTATGCCCTTTTGGGGCTGTAAAAGGAGGACAATCACATGAAAATAATCAATATTGGAATTCTCGCCCATGTAGACGCAGGAAAAACAACATTGACGGAAAGCCTGCTGTACACCAGTGGAGCGATTGCGGAACAAGGAAACGTGGATAAAGGAACTACAAGAACAGACACTATGATTTTGGAACGGCAGCGCGGAATTACCATTCAGACAGCGGTTACTTCTTTTTGCTGGAATGATTATAAAATCAATATCGTGGACACTCCCGGTCATATGGATTTTTTAACCGAAGCATACCGCTCTTTATCTGTCCTTGACGGAGCTGTTTTAGTCATTTCGGCAAAAGACGGCGTACAGGCACAAACCCGTATATTATTCCATGCGCTTCAGAAAATGGACATTCCGACAATTATCTTTATAAATAAGATAGACCAAAATGGGATCGACCTGCGGCGTGTTTACCAAAGCATTAAAGATAAACTTACCAGTGATATGATTGTCATGCAGGAGGTTTCCCTGTCGCCAAAGATAACCATGACCGATATTTCTGATTTGGACAAATGGGATATGATTATTTCCGGAAGCGATGAACTATTAGAACGATATGTTGCAGAGGATTCTTTGGATATACAGGAATTACAATATGAAAAGTGCAAAAGAACCAGATGCTGCTCTTTGTTTCCTGTTTATCATGGGAGTGCAAAAGACAATTTAGGAACAGAAAAACTGATTGAAGCGATTACAGAAACTTTCATTACAGAAACAGACGATATTCAGTCTGAATTATGTGGATATGTTTTTAAGGTTGAGTATACAGAGCGGAAAAAACGGCTTTCTTATTTACGCCTGTATCATGGGACGCTCCATTTACGGGATACCCTGCTGCTGTCAAAAAAGGAAAAAATAAAGATTACAGAAATGTGTATTCCGTCAAATGGTGAAATCGTCCCGGTTGACCATGCCTGTCCGGGAGAAATTGTTATTTTAGCTGATGATACTTTGAAACTGAACGAGATTCTGGGAAATGAAAAACTCCTGCCTCACAAAACACGGATTGATAATCCCATGCCATTACTTCGGACAACGGTAGAGCCGCAAAAGCCGGAGCAAAGGGAAGCCCTGTTAAATGCCCTCACAGAGATTGCTGATACAGACCCTCTTTTGCATTTTGACATTGATACTGTTACACATGAGATTATATTATCTTTTTTGGGAAAAGTACAGTTAGAAGTTATTTGTTCGCTATTAGAAGAAAAAATATCATGTGGGCGTGGCTATGAAAGAGCCTTCGGTTATTTATCTGGAAAGACCGCAAAAAAAAGCGAGCTACACGATTCATATTGAAGTGCCGCCGAATCCGTTTTGGGCATCTATTGGTTTGACTGTAACACCGCTTCCTGTTGGAAGCGGAACACAATATAAAAGCGAGGTATCTCTCGGCTATTTAAACCAAAGTTTTCAAAATGCCGTCATGGAGGGTGTGCGTTATGGAATGGAGCAGGGCTTATATGGCTGGGGAGTGACAGACTGCCAAATTTGTTTTGATTATGGAGTTTATTACAGCCCGGTCAGCACCCCCGCTGATTTTCGTTTTCTTGCGCCTGTCGTGTTGGAGCAGGCATTGAAAAAAGCAGGAACACAACTGTTGGAACCATACCTTTCCTTTACCCTTTTTGCACCGCAGGAATATCTTTCACGGGCTTATAATGACGCACCAAAGTATTGCGCAATCATTGAATCAACCAGACTTGAAAAAGATGAAGTTATTTTTAAGGGGGAAATCCCTGCCCGTTGTATTGGTGAATATAGAAATGATTTGAATTTTTATACAAATGGAAGAAGTGTCTGCATTACAGAATTAAAAGGGTATCAGGAAACTTCCGGCGAGCCTGTGTTTCAGCCACGCCGCCCGAACAGCCGTTTAGACAAGATCCGGCATATGTTTCAGAAGATAATGTAACATCTTGCGCAATGCAAACGTTCATTGCTGGCTATTGCGAAATATCATTGATAAAATCAGCATCAGAGAGGAGGAACCATTTTGAACCAGAAACAGACGGATATTACAACAGGAAAGCAAATACGTCATCTGCGAACACAATCGGGAATGACACAGGAAGAACTGGCTGGGAAATTGAATGTTACCCGGCAGGCGCTATCGAATTGGGAGAGAGATGTTAATGAACCCGATTTAAATACGTTGAAAAAAATTTGTTTTCTTTTTGGAGTCCACATGGACGATTTTGCGAAGGAGGTAATAACAAAAATGGAAACATGTGAAAAAAAGAGAAACGACAATTTAATAAGTATGATATGGCAATTGGACTTTTTTATGGTGTCGGGATATTTCTTGGCATTGGTATTTTCTTTGTTGGCGGTTTTATGACAATGTCGGGTGCAGGGTGGGGAGCATCACTATTTGGCGGTGGCTGTTTTTCTCTTGTATTTGGCTTGATATGCCATGCAGTTATTACATTGAGAAGAAATGACAAATGATGACATATCCTGCTTTCTAGTCTTTTCGGTCATATCGCGTAAAAAAGCCGCTGCTTTTGGCTTTCCAATAGCGGCGGCAAAGGGAAATATCCTTTGAATACCTTACAGAAGAAAAGTTTTGCAGCATTATAAAAATAAAAGCCTATACCATTTTGGAAAGAAAAGATACATAATAGTCAAGACGGCAACAATCAGAAGTTATGGAGGGTAACAATGGAATATAGTAAGGAAGATTTAATGGAAGCAAAAAGGCAAATTTTGGGAGTGGGAGAGAACATGGGAACAGAGGAAAGCAAAAAGATCTGGGAGAAAAACGCACAATTTTGGGATGATGCAATGGGTGACGAATCCAATGAATTTCACAGAGAGGTAGTACGTCCCAAAGTAACGGAACTTCTCTCTCCTGATCCTTCGGATTACATTTTGGATATTGCGTGCGGCAATGGAAATTATTCTTCGTATCTTGCACAGAGAGGCGCTTCGGTCGTCGCTTTTGATTACAGCAAAAAAATGATAGAATTGGCTAAAAGACGGCGATCACAATATGCAAAACAAATTGAGTTTTGCGTAGCGGATGCGACCAATAGAGAAAGCTTATTAGGATTAAAAAGAAATCGAGCCTTTACGAAAGCAGTTTCTAATATGGCAATTATGGATATTACGGATATTGAACCGCTTTTTATGGCTGTTTATGAACTATTGGAGGAAAACGGGATTTTTGTCTTTGCAACGCAGCACCCTTGTTTTATCACATTGACTGAAAAATATATGACACCGCACAGTTACTATGATATAGCGATCGAAGGGCAGCCGGAGGAGCAGATTTATTATCATCGTTCCATACAAGATATTTTTAACCTTTGTTTCAGAGCTGGATTTGTCATTGATGGATTTTATGAAGAATGTTTCAAAAACAATAAAGAAATTCCTATGGTAATGATAGTAAGGCTTAAAAAGGTAAAACGTGATAGCTTAAAATAAATTCAAGTTTGCCGGATAAATAGCAAACCCGGCCGAGCCAGTCAACGGTCAAGATGAACGGGCTTCGCCCGCCGTTGACAGCCCCGCCCGGTTTTGCAGTTAGGCAGTCAAGGAGCGACAGCCTAAAGTGCTGCCGCCCCTTACTATCATAAAAAGCAACTACTAACCAGCCACAGCCCTTTTGGGAGGAAAGGGGGATTTTCCATGACCTGTACAGAAGAATATCGGGAACATATCGAGTACACTTTCCATGCCTTTTGCAAAGTCGTTATCCGAAATGCAACGATCAACGCAGCGAGGACACGGAGCAGGAAGCACAAAAGAGAAATATCCCTTGAATACCTCACAGACGAAAAGCACTACCCTTTAGGCACGACAGATGAATATTTCCAAGCCCCGGAGCCGGACGAGGAATACATACTTACCCTTTGCGGCGATACGGTCATTTTCAGCAGCGGTTTACTTGCGGAAGCCCTGTCACGGCTGGACGAACGGGAGCGGGAAATGATTTACCTGTCCTTTTTCAAGCGTATTCCACAGCACGAAATTGGCAGACAGTACGGGCGCAGCCGCAGCACAGCGGGCTACCATATCCGAAAAGCCCTACGGCAGCTCCAAGCGGAAATGGAGGGAATGGCATATGAGAAATAATAGGCTTCTCCCCTATGAAACAATCGTCCAAGCCGCCAGCGGGGAGCCGGAAGCGGTGGGAACTGTATTGCAGTATTACCGCCGCCGCATACAATGTGCCGCCCGTGTGAATGGACGGGTAGACCAAGATACAGAGGACTACATCACCCAGACGCTTCTCACAGCTATTTTCAAGTTCCGCTTTGGGAGATAGCCCTACCGCCTACAACTGAATAACCGCCGCTTCGCCGGCAACCAGAAAGCAGTAAATCTATTCAACAGATTTGCTGCTTTTTTTCGTTCCTGTTTGGCATTTTTGAAAATCCCCAGTATGAAAAAACAAAAGGGAAAATAGCCGCCGCAGTTGGCAAAATCCCTTACTTATCCGTAGAGGGTATCAAAGAAAAAAATACTGCCATTGTCCGCCTATTCCGGCTTGCGTGGTGTTGTAGGGAATAGAGGGGAAATTCTAAAAATCTCCGTCCATTTTGCTTTGCGTGGTGTTGTAGGTAGTGAAAGGAAAATTTTCAAGATAAGCCGGAATAGCGGGTAGCAAAGACCTTTTGAAACGTTTTGTTAGCGGAAAGGACGGGAGCCGGGGAACGCCGGAGTTTTTCAGAGCAAGATTCTACCGAGGTGCCAAAATTCGCTCTCCGCTTATTTTTGCCCCTGCGGGAATCTTGTTGGGGAGTGCCTTCCCCAAACCCTGCTATGCGCCCTGTCGGGCGAGAAAGGAGGTCACAGACCATGCGAAAGAAATACAATACGCCCCACCGCCGTCATGTGGTAAAGACCCGCATGACCGATGAAGAATACGCCGACTTCACCGGGCGGCTGGCGGCTTATGAAATCAGCCAGTCCGAGTTTATCCGGCAAGCCATACGGAAAGCGACCATACGCCCCATTGTCACCGTTTCCCCGGTCAATGACGGGCTGCTTGCCGCCCTCTCCAAGCTCACGGCAGAGTACGGGAAAATCGGCGGCAACTTAAACCAGATTGCCCGGAGCCTGAACGAATACGGAAGCCCCTACCGGGGGCTGGAAAAGGAAGTGCGGGGAGCCGCCGCCGACCTTGCCGCCTTGAAGTTTGAAGTCTTGCAGAAAGTAGGTGAAGCCGTTGGCGATACTCAAACATATCAGCTCTAAAAATGCCAACTACGGGGACGCTGAAAAATACCTCACATTCGAGCATGACGAGTTTACCATGAAGCCCACCCTTGACGCAGACGGGCGGCTCATACCGAGGGTAGACTACCGCATATCCTCTCTGAATTGTGGCGGGGAGGATTTTGCCGTTGCCTGTATGCGCTCCAATCTCCGCTACGGCAAGAACCAGAAACGGGAGGACGTAAAGAGCCACCACTACATCATCAGCTTTGACCCACGGGACGGCCCGGACAACGGCTTGACCGTTGATCGGGCGCAGGAGCTGGGCGAGAAGTTCTGCGCCGAGCATTTCCCCGGACACCAGGCCCTTGTCTGCACCCACCCGGACGGACACAGCCACACCGAAAATATCCATGTGCATATCGTCATTAACAGTCTGCGGATTGCGGAGGTTCCCATGCTGCCCCACATGGACAGGCCAGCGGACAGGAAAGCAGGCTGCAAGCACCGCTGTACGGACGCAGCTATGAACTATCTGAAAGCCGAAGTCATGGAGATGTGCCACAGCGAGGGGCTTTACCAGATAGACCTTTTGAACGGCAGCAAAGAACGCATTACCGAGCGTGAGTATTGGGCGCAGAAGAAAGGACAGGCTGCCCTTGACAGAGCCAACGCCCCTATTGCTGCGGACGGTATCGCGCCCCGGCAGACCAAGTTTGAAACGGATAAGGCGAAGCTGCGCCGGACTATCCGGGAAGCCCTTGCCGCTGCTTCCGGCTTTGATGAGTTTGCCGCCCTGCTTCTCCGGCATGGTGTGACCGTCAAGGAGAGCCGGGGGCGGCTAAGTTACCTCACGCCGGACAGGACGAAGCCAATTACCGCCCGGAAGCTGGGGGACGATTTTGACCGGGCTGCTGTCCTCTCCGTTTTGGAGCAGAACGCCGCCAGAGCCGCCGAAAAACCCGCAGCCATAGCGGAATACCCCGGCAGTATCAAAGACCGCTTACGGACGAAAAAAAGAAGCGAAAAACGCCCCGAACAATGACGCTGTACAGCGCATGGTAGACATAGCCGCCAAGCGAGCCGAGGGGAAAGGACGGGGCTATGAGAAGTGGGCGACCATGCACAACCTCAAACAGATGTCGGCTACCCTCATGCTCTACCAGCAGTATGGCTTTTCTTCCCCGGACGAGCTGGACGCTGCCATTTCCGCAGCCAACACCGCCACGCAGGAGAGCCTTGCCGGACTGAAAGGGCTGGAAGCCGCTATCCGGGAGAAAAAGGAATTGCAGCGCAACCTTTTGGGCTATATCGGCACGAAGCCCGCCCGTGACGGTCTGAAAGCGCAGAAATCGGAGAAAGCCCGGAGAGCCTACCGGGAACAGCACGAAAGCGATTTTATCATAGCGGACACAGCCGCCCGTTATTTCCGGGAGCATGGAATAACCAAGCTGCCAGCCAGCAAAGCCCTGCAAAGGGAGATTGAGCAGCTTACCGTCCAGAAGAACGCCGGATATAACGACTACCGGGAGAAACGCCAGCGGGCGCAGGAGCTTCAGACAGTCAGACGCAATATCGACCAGATTTTAAGGGGCGCACCGAGCCAGCAGAAAAAGCGTGAACAGGAGCGTTAAAGACCGCCCCGAAATGATACCGAAACCCTACAAAAATACAGGTATGATATGAACCCTTACCGCAATACTCCCCGACTTCCAAACGGGGCTTACAGGGCAGAAAAAGCCCGAAAATGATACCGAGAACATACAGAAAATGCCCCCTATCCCGCTACACCGATAGGAACGGCAGAAAGGAGCTTACCATTGCCGAGAATGAGCAAGAAGCGGCGGCTGGAATGGTCTTTCTTCCTCAACCACCGCAACCGTATCACCTTACAACGACCTATGCCGGGGCTGCACCCGTGACTGCAAACAGAGCTTCCGGGCGGTTATCATACTATGCCCTCGCTATTATTCCAAACGCTGGAAAAAGGAGGACGCAGCCTATGGCAGATAACCGCAAATATTACTACCTCAAGCTGAAAGAGAGCTATTTTGACGATGATGCAATCGTTCTGCTGGAAAGTATGCAGGACGGCGTTATCTATTCCAACATTCTCTTGAAGCTGTACTTGAAATCGCTGAAAAACGGCGGGAAATTGCAGCTTGACGAGAATATCCCCTACACCGCCCAGATGATTGCGACCATTACCCGCCAGCAGGTAGGTACCGTAGAGAGAGCTTTGAAAATCTTTATGAAGCTGGGGCTTGTGGAGCCTTTGCCAAGCGGCGCACTCTACATGAGCAACATTGAGCTTTTAATCGGCCAGTCCTCTACCGAGGGGGAGCGCAAGCGCAGGGCGCGGCTGGCTTTGCAGGAACAAAAAGCCCTGCCGCAGACAGGGGCGGACAAATGTCCACCATATCGAGCGGACATTTGTCCACCAGAGATAGAGATAGAGAAAGAGATAGATATAGAAATAGAAAAAGAGAGAGAGTTAGAAACGGGACACCCCGCCCCCGCCGCCTATGGCAGATACCACAATGTCATTCTTTCCGATACGGAGCTTGACGGGCTGAAAACAGAGCTTCCCGGCAAGTGGGAGTATTACATTGACCGCCTATCCTGCCATATCGCTTCCAGCGGGAGGAAATACAAGAGCCATGCAGCCACGATTTTCAAGTGGGCGCAGGAGGACGCAGCCAAGAAAGCCCCGAAAAAGGGCATACCCGATTATACCTGTAAGGAGGGCGAGAGCTTATGACGAATGGATTTGATGAAATGATTTTGAATATGACCGACACC
Source organism: Oscillospiraceae bacterium NTUH-002-81 (assembly GCA_032620915.1). Classification (NCBI taxonomy): domain Bacteria; kingdom Bacillati; phylum Bacillota; class Clostridia; order Eubacteriales; family Oscillospiraceae; species Oscillospiraceae bacterium NTUH-002-81. The sequence continues at coordinate 3,521,909 of CP136052.1, read as the reverse complement.
ACGCCGGAGCCGGAGGACTACACCGGCGAGGACGGGCTTTTATACTGCGGGAAGTGCCACAAGCCCAAAGAGGGCTATTTCCCCAAAGAAACCGCCGCATGGCTGGGGCGTGACCGCCACCCGGCAGAATGTGACTGCCAGCGGGCAGAGCGTGAGGAACGGGAAGCCGCAGAGAAACAGCGCAGTCACCTTGAAACTGTCGAGCGGTTGAAGCGGCGGGGCTTTACAGACCCGGCTATGCAGGGCTGGACGTTTGAGAACGACAACGGCAAGTGCCCGCAAATGGAACACGCCCATTTCTATGTGGAGAACTGGGAAACCATGAAAGAGCGCAACATTGGCTATCTGCTATGGGGCGGCGTTGGCACAGGCAAGAGCTATTTTGCGGGCTGTATCGCAAATGCCCTTATGGAGCGTGAAATCCCCGTGTGCATGACAAACTTTGCATTGATATTGGGTGACCTTGCCGCCAGCTTTGAGGGCAGGAATGAATATATCTCCCGACTTTGCAGCTTCCCGCTGCTTATCCTTGACGATTTTGGAATGGAACGGGGAACGGAATACGGCTTAGAGCAGGTCTACAACGTGATTGACAGCCGTTACCGCAGCGGCAGGCCGCTGATCGTCACGACTAATCTCACGCTGGAGGACTTGCAGCACCCGGAGGACACCGCCCACGCCCGCATTTATGACCGTCTGATTGAAATGTGTTCTCCTGTCCGCTTTACCGGGAGCAACTTCCGAAAAGCCACGGCGCAGGAGAAAATGGGACAACTGAAAAAGCTGATGAACAGAAAGGAGAGCCGCCTATGACCAACACCCCAAAGAATGACCGCAGCACCCGCCGCCCGGATTGCGTGACGGAAATCCGCATAGGTAATTCTGTCCTTGTCGTTTCCGGCTATTTCAAGCAGGACACCACCGCCACCGCCGCCGATAAAATGCTGAAAGTGCTGGAAGCGGAAGCTGCTACACAAAAATCGGCAATTTGACGGGACGTAAAGAAGCAGAAAGGACTGTACAGCCAGCCCCGGCGTGTGGTATGATAGTCATACGGAATAGTGGGGCTGGCTGTCGGAAATGGAGGACACTATGTTAAGACAGACCACCCGAAACCTTATTACCGCCCTTTATCCGAGATTATCCCACGAGGACGAGCTGCAAGGTGAGAGCAATTCTATTTCAAACCAGAAGCGTATTCTTGAAACCTATGCGAAGCAGAACGGCTTTTCCAATCTGCAATGGTACACAGATGACGGTTATTCTGGGGCGAACTTCCAAAGACCCGGTTTTCAAGCCATGCTTGCGGACATTGAAGCCGGAAAAGTCGGCACCGTTATCGTCAAGGATATGTCACGGTTAGGGCGAAACTATCTGCAAGTGGGAATGTATACGGAAATGATTTTCCCACAGAAAGGCGTCCGCTTTATCGCTATCAATGACGGAGTGGACAGCGCACAGGGCGACAATGATTTTGCCCCTCTGCGGAACATTTTTAAGAACATCTCCCATTCGGGAAAGGGAAGGAATGATTTCTCCCTTTTCGGATGGTTTTGACTGTATCAATCGCTGTTTTCGTTGTTCCTGCGGTAAGTTTTCCATAGTTCATGGAGTGCAAGCTGCCATTGGATTCCGGGCGGCAGCCATAGGTGAAAAAAGGGATTTACCTGAAACGCATCCGGTTCAGCAGCGGACTGAATCCAGACACCCTTGCTGCTCAACTCGCGCAAAGCCTGCATCCAAAGGATTGGGTCGCGCGCTATCCGTGTAAGATCGGCAACAAGGAGAATGTCTGCCTTTTGCTCCACCGCCTCCTGACAAGCCCTTTTCCAGCCGTCGCGGTCAAGCGTAGTTCCTTTTTCACACTCGCTGACTTCTCCCACAATTTCATAACCCAGCCGCTCGGCCTGCTCATGCAGCCGGGCGCTTTGTGCTTCCAGCGCGTGATCGCCGTCAAGCTGCGCCTGCGTTGCTACCCGGCAATATAATACCACACGCTTGCTTTTGTTGCTATCCATGATTTGACCTCCATTCAGATATTGCCGACAAAGCGGTAATAGATTTTGATGTCCCGGACGTTTTTCCCATCAATGACGGTCTTTTCTCCGACCTCAATGCGGTCGATCAGCTCGTCCACCGTTTCACGGTCAAGCTCCCGTATATGCAGGTGCTTTCGGACGACTGCCGCCCAGCTCTGAATGTCGGCGGCGCTCTGCTCATACTCCCTGATTTCCGCAAGAAGCGTATCCAGCCGGTCGGTCCGCTGGCGGCGCTCCTGCTCGGTCTTTTCAAGCAGTACAGCGAAGGACGCTGCGCTGATGCTGCCGCAAACCTTGTCCTCATAGAGCTTGGCGGTCATTTGCTCCAGCTCATAAACGCGGCGGCGCAGCTTCCCAATCTCCTGCCGGACGCTTTCCTGACGCTCGGCGTCTGCGGCGGTGCGCTGCGCTTGCAGCCTGTCCAGCATGGCAGCTTCGTCCAGCTCCAGAGCCTCGGCATGGGCGCGAATTTCATTCAATACAAGCTCCGTCAGCGTCATCTCATAGATGGTGTGCCGGGAACACGCGCCATAGCCGGAGGCCGTATAGCGGGAGCAGAAATAGGAAACGTACTTTTTGGACGTGCCGTTCTTGCGGCGCTGCGTCTCCCGGTTGCCCTGAAGGGGTGCTTTACAGTCGGCGCAGACGAGCTTGCCGGTGAACAGAAAGGGCTTCGGCGGCGCGTTGTCCGCCGAGAGTAGCGTCCTTTCCCGGTTGATGGCCTGCACTTCATCCCATAACTCCGGCGAGATGATGGCTTCATGCAGAGCCTCATGCCGTATCCACTCGGATTCCGGCTTATAGATCATGGTGTCGTCCTTATAGGAGCGCGAGCCGGTCTGGTTCTGAATGAGATTTCCGGTGTAGGCCTCGTTTGTCAATACATTCTTCACCGTGGCGTACATCCAAAGGTTCGCGTACTTGCAGGAGCCGTTTCCGTACCGCTTTGCCCAATACCAGCGCGGGGGACAGGATGCCCTCGCTGTTCAGCACGGCGGCGATCTTGCCGTAGGCCATGCCGCCGCGCCGTAGCTCGAACATCCGGCGCACTACGGCAGCAGCTTCCTCGTCGATCACCAGCCGATGTCTGTCCTCATCGCTCTTGCGGTAGCCGTAGGGCGCGTAGGCGGCGATATACTGGCCGCTGCGCATTTTGGCGTGAAGGACAGATTTTACCTTATTGGAGAGGTCTTTCAAGTGGTAGTCGTTCATCAGACTGCGGAAGTGCAGCATATCCGTGTTGTCACCCTCGGTGTCGAGGCAGTCAAGGACGGATACGAAGCGGCAGCCCAACGAGGGGAAAATAACGTCGGTATAGCGCCCGACCTCCACAAAATCACGGCCCAGCCGTGATAGGTCTTTCACAAGGATCAGGTTGATAAGGCCGTGCCGCGCATCCTCCAGCATCTCCAGAAATCCGGGACGCTGAAAATTTCCACCACTATAACCGTCGTCCGAGTAGGACTTGACCTCCGTCCAGCCGTTGAGCATTACGAATTTGGAAAGCAGTTTATATTGATTCTCGATGCTGACGGATTCATCAGCGGGGATATAGTTTTTCGCCTTGGCGGAGTTGGAGGCGTCGTCCACGCTCAACCGGCAGTAGATGCCGACCTTATATAGCTTTTTCATACGCTTCCTGCCTCTCCTGTGCCAGCGCGTCGTCCACGCTGCCGACGTAGCGGTAGACCACCTTGACGTCGCAGATGCGCTGTCCGTTGACCTTCCGCGCCTCGCCCACCTCGATGCGGTCCACCAGCTCAAAGAGGATGCTTTCGTCCAGCGCCGTGATCTCGGTGTAGCGGCGGATGACCTCCATCCAGCGGTTTGCGTCCTGCCGGTTCTCAAGCTGCGCCCTGACCTTCTGCTCCAGCTCCGGGATGGCGGCGGCTTTTTCCGCCCGTTCGGTTTCGTATTTCCGCATGAGCGTCTGAAAGACCGTCTGGGGGATGGTGCCGGTGCATTTGTCCTCATAGAGATTCTGCATCAGCCGTTCCAGCTCCGTCATACGCGCCGCTGCCGCTTTCAGCTCCTGCTCATAGGAGATGACGCGGCTGCGGCTTTCCTTTTCCTTCATACGGCTGATCTGCTCGGCAAGGCGCTCGCCGTCGCACTCGACGAAGCGCGCCTTTTCCCGGATGTCCGTCAGCACCAGCTCCTCCAGCACATTCTCATAGATGGAGTGGATGGTGCAGGCGCTTTTGCCGCTTCTGGCATAGTTGCCGCAGATAAAGGAGCTGTACCGCCCCGGCGTTCCGTCCTTATAGGTGAAGCGCTCGATGTGGTTGCGCATCTTGAAGCCGCAGTCTGCGCAGTAGACAAGACCGGTGAAGATACTGCGGATGCCGTCTGTGGGCGGCGTCTTGCGCACCTTCTTTTTGTCGATGCTGACCACGGTATCCCATATCTCGCGGGAGATGATGGGCTCGTGGGTTCCCTCCACCCGTATCCATTCCTCTTCCGGCTTGTTGATGAGCTTGCGGGACTTATAGGACAGAGTGCCGGTTTTGCCCTGCACCATGTTCCCGATGTAGACCTCGCTGCGGATGAGGGCTTTGACGGTGGTTTCCGCCCACTTGTGGTTGACGTTGCGCGGGTCGCTGCGCCCCTTGCGCTGATAGTAGAGCGCACCGGGCGGCAGAACGCCCTCCTCGTTGAGCGTGACGGCGATGGCGCGGAAGCCTGTGCCGGCGGCGCGCATGGCGAAGATGCGGCGCACGGTAGGGGCGGTTTCCTCGTCGATGATAAGATGGTGCTTATCCTCCGGGTCGCGCTTGTAGCCGTAGGCGGGGTAGGTTCCCATGAACTTGCCGCTTTCCGCGCAGGCTCTTTTGACCGCCTTGACCTTCTTGGAGGTGTCCCGGCTGTAAAACTCGTTAAATAAGTTCAAAAAGCACATAACGTCGGTGCTACCGTTGTCACTCATGGTGTCGATGCCGTTGTTCAGCGCGATAAAACGGCAGCCCAGCGAGGGAAACAGGTAGTCCGTGTACTGTCCGAACTCGATGTAGTTACGCCCAAAGCGTGATAGGTCCTTGACCAGAATGAGGTTGATTTTCTTGGCTTTTGCATCTTCGATGAGGCGTTTGACGCCGGGACGGTCGAAATTCGTACCTGAGTACCCGTCGTCGCAGTACACCGCGATCTCGTTCCAGCCCCGCTGACGCACATAGCTTTGCAGCAGGAGCTTTTGATTTTCGATGGATATGGACTCCCCATCGCGCTCATCGTCGTTGCTGAGCCTGCAATAGATGCCTACGTTGTATGTCTTTTCGATCATCTGTATTTTACCTCCCGATTCTCTGCGATTCATACATCCGTGCGGCGTGATGGCTCTCGCAGGTTTTCCCTGCAAGAATATGATACCGGGGATACCATTTTCGCGCAAGGATGCCGCCGCAGGGAGGCTGATTGTCTGTTACGATGCGTGACAAGGCTGCGCGGCCGCGGGAGCGTCCAGCTCCGTCATGGCGCGGCGCACCGCAAGCTGCTCCAGCGTCCTGCCAAGGTCCTTTTCGCCGGAAAACACGCTTGTCACGCGATAGAGGGTCTTGCCGATCCTGACCTCCTTATAAGAGGCGACCGGCTCTTTGGGGATGGCTTGCTTCTGCATAAACGCACCTCCGATTTATCAATTTAGTCCCGCTGCCACGATATGACAGCGGGGCTTGTTCGTATTCGTTCCGGCAGAGCAGCCGCGCCGGAGGGATTGCTGTCATGTTGCATGATACTGCACCGGCGCGGCTGTCTGCGTATGTTGTGTCATGTAGTTTTGTTCCGCCGTATTTGTCACAGCCCCCGGCGCGAGGCATGTATCGCCTCTGGGACCGGTATCAGCCGCCTTTGGCAAGGCTGTCCCATTCCCGCCAGCGCCGTGGCTTGTAAGGCTCACGAACGCCGCAGGAATCCCCCTCAAGTCAGTGGGAGGCCGTAGCTGGGGTTGCGTATCGCCCGCGCTGTCATCGCGCCCGATGCTGCCACGCATCGGGTCAAAGGCTGCGTAGATCGCTCGGACAGCCGCCCGTCCCGAAGGATGGGAGGTCTGTCGTCATGGCGGCGCGCCTTTTGTCGCTTGGCCTTTCAGCCGCGCGGGGTCTGTGCTGATACCGGTGTCTATGCGGTTGTCAAGGAGCAGAGGCGAGCGAGAATAATATCCCTCTCATATACCTCAAGAAAAATCGGGCTTTTTATAACCCCCTTAGTCGAAATTTTTCAAAATTTTCCTCAAATGAGAAAGCCCTTTGCGAATGGAATGATGCACGGCGGGCTGGGTGGTGTTTTCTCTTGCTGCAATCTGCAACTGAGACAGTCCGCCAACGATGTACTCAAGGACACGCCGCCGCTGCGCGGGCGTGAGCTGCGCCAGTCCCTCTTTCAGCAGCCGCTCCAGTTCCATGCGCTCCAGCGCCTCGTCCGGCTGCTCCGGCAGATTCAGCGCCTCAGCCTCGATGCCGTCGCCTGCGTCCAGCGAGTAGAACGCCCGGTTGTCGCGGATGTACTGCGCGTAGTTGATCTGAAGCCGCTTATCTTCTTCGAGAAACGCAGCTACTTCATCGGAAACCTCGATAAAGGCATCCTCGGTGTACCACGGGTAAAGCTCCCGCAGATTGATCGTTGTCATGTTGTATTCCTCCGTTTGGATGTTTGTGTTCGTGGTTGCGGTTGAATCCAAACGGAGGGCGGCGGGGAGCGGCAGCCCACAGAGAAGAAAAACAGTGCAAACAAAAAGGCACCCGCACAGGCATAAAAGCCTGAACGAGTGCCTTGCAATTCTATTTCATAATTGGGCGGAGCTATATCGCAGATAATCTGTGATGTACAGAAAACGAGCTGCAACTCACATAGATAAGTGCAGCTCGCAAAAGTCTCTACAACACCTGCTTCTTTTTGAGATGTTCTGTATCCACTTCCTTTACGGTGGATAGTCGCATTAGCGATACCTCCTTTTGTCAGTCAATCCCATAAGACATCCTCACATATTTCGTAATTATGATGTATAGCTCATTTGACATGAGTTAGGTGTATATTTAGCTGAATTAGAACTCACCATAAAATATAGGAGAGGTGATTTCTGATGAACTTTCTTGACCTTTTTGCCCTCAAACTTCGGGAGAAGCGAATCCAGCAGAAGATAACACAGCGTGGACTGGCTGAAAAACTGAATATGTGTACGCGCACGATTATTGAGATTGAAAACTGCAAAATCAATCCGAAGTTTGAAACCGTGGCTCTCATTTCCAAGGAGATGAGAATCAGCCTTGACGCCGTGGTGTTTCACGATGAAAAACCGCGTGAAATTCCAAAAGTTGTGGCAGATTTCTTTGCCGGAAAGAGTGATGCAGAAGCGGAGCGGTATATTGCATTGTGCCAAAGCGCAGAGAAGTTGAAAAACGGTGAGTAAAAGCGGCCATCCACGCGGATAGCCGCTTTAACTTATAGAATAGCCAGCGGGCATAGACACACGCTTTTTACCCGCTGGCTGCTTTTGTCCGCGCAGTTGGAACGACGGGCAATTTTTATTCTATTTTTCCTGTTTGTGCGCATCCCTGATTTTTTCGAAGCTGTCCTGACTGACGACGTGTTCAATCAGGCAGGCGGAATATTGGTCCCGTCATCACAGTCCAGAGAATAATATGCCTTATTGTACCGAGCCCGCTCCACATAGGCGGCCTCCTGTCGTCTGCTGGCGTCGAGGGCTTCGGCCACCTCGTCAGCGACCTCGATAAATTGATCCGCCATGTGGCGGGCACCCAGTGGGGCTGCAAAAAATACATGAACATGAAGCACTTGGAGGCGGTCATGGACGACGCCTCTATTGCCGGCTGACCTCATTCAGCCAGAGCCTGCAAACCAATTTGCGCATAACTCTTGACGGCACCAAAATCTTTTGTTCAAAACAGACCGTTTTTCGCACTTTTTGCATGAAAATGCCGGGAAGAAAACTCGACGGCGTTCCCTTGTGTTTGCTAAATTTTGATAGCAAACACTGGGGAACGCCGTCGAATAAAAATAGGGCGGCGGTTTATATCGCTTCCTATCCTCACAACTAGGGGAGTGCCCAAAAGGGATTTTTTTCATCAACAGCTGCCTTTTAGGCGTCCATCTCTTTTTACTTATCATACTACTTTGAACACTGCGACCTATGAAAAACGGCAACTAGCTTATTTTATAATGCGCTTTTGAAATAAACGAGTTATTCAATTTTTATGAAATAGCGTTGTTCTCCATTCCAAAAACGAGTATAAAAATAATGATAGCAGCAGATAACAAGATCCGTATTATAGTTATCCTTTTTTTAGTTTTTCCAAATACAACTGCTAGAATGGCAAATGCAATCGCTAAGCAATTCATAGCAACTCTTAGTGAGTAATTGTAACTAAAAATACTACCACTCATAAAAGTTCCACCTACAATAGATAGCTGCGCTATCATAAAAATGAATATAGAAAGGCAGTAAAATATGATGCTTACAAAAAGACACTTGTGTTTATTTAACATAGCCATGCTCCCTGTTGTTGCTTAATTAGTCGAAATCACGCCTTTATGATCACACCATATTCTTATCTCATCAGAATTGTTTTCCGACCAATTCCCCAATAAACCTTTCTTATAGAGTGTAAAATTGCCTACTGCACCGCCAAGATAATCACTTGGATTGTCAACCGTAGCAATACCCGTTACTTTCCAAGAACTATTAAGCGACTCGGTATCTGTTTGTGTGCCGCGACACTCAGCCAAACTTGCACCATCATACCTAAATGTTGCCGTCAATGAATAATTTGCAACTTTCTCCCCTGTATCAATAAGGTAAAAATATTTGGAGCGAGTATAATCCTTATACGTCCACGATGCAGTTGATGCTCTCTGAACAACAGGAACATACTCCACTTCGCGAACCGTTTCTATCACGGCAATTTCTTCGTTGACTATATATGTAGTAGATTCTTCTGAGACACTAACAATCTCAGCGTTTGAGATAGCAGATACGTCAGGTTCTGCTTCAGCTGCATAAGCGCTTATTTGCGTACACAAGACTGCACAAACAAGCACGGCAATAAGAGAAAAACTCTTCCGCATTTTTTTCATAATCTTCAAATACTCCTATCTAATTTCATTCATAATTTTTTGTTATATTTCCATTTGCATCACAGGACATATCCAAGAAAGTATCATTATTATAGTTGCCATTATGATAAAGTTGGTAAGATGCATCGACTGATGTCCAACCTGACCCGGATGAAATAGAAAAACTTTCGGTAACAGACCAACCTGAAATGGCACTAGAGGAAACTTGGACTTCACTCTCTAAAGCATAAACAGAGCTACCATTATAATGGAATGAAGCCGCCAAACTATATGTCGCCACTTTCTGCCCGTTGGACTTTAAATAAAAAATGCCCAGACATAGTTGCGCTTTTGACACTATACGCTCTAGCTGTAGATTGTACGTTCTCAGAATAGACATACTTAAATATAATGCCATTTCCCACGTCAATGGATTGAGTCCCCTCTTTATTAAAATCAATTTCATTGTAGATTTGGGACTTAACCTCTTGCGATGATATATATTCCAATGCATCATCAAAATTCTCGGTATCAACAGCATCGGCAGGCGAAGAGGATGCCGCAAAAGCCATAGGTGCATTTGCAAACAAAATCAATAATGCACATGCTACGCCCAAAAATCGTTTCATATTAATTATCTCCTTTTATTGTTGCAATACTTTGCGCAAGTTCGCTTTTTGTTGCGGTATGAAAATAGAAATTCCAGTTTTCCGCAGTTGAATAAACAATATCAGCTTCATTAACATCATTGCTTGAATAAGCTATCGGACTTGCATACAAGGCACCTTGCGTTGAATTTAATATCACATAGTGCTCGCCATCGCTGCTTTTTCTAAGAAACAGGATCATGTCATCTCCGACATTCAAATCAACAGAAGGCTCAACATCATGAACATAATTTCCGATTACGCCTCCAGTCAAAAGTATTTTGATGGTATCTGAAACTTCATCAGAGCTATCGAACACTTCATTTACATTTACAGTGGCTTCCCTTCTAATAATGCTACTGTTATTTTCATCCCAAAATGGATCTGAAATAGACAGAACCTCGCCACCGATAATAAGGTCAGAGCGTTCAACCATCTTATCCAAATCATAGTTCGCCAACAAATAGGTTGTTGTCGCTCCTCTAGTTACATTTGTTTGTGTGAAGATAAAACCCGAAGCAAAACACACACACCCCAAAAGGACAAAGCCAACCACACGCACAAAGCGCCGCTTATGTGTTCTCATTTTCATCCCTCCTTAATCATATATTAATCATATATTGCCGCAATGCCAGCAATATCATCAGATGATAACGTCCTCCTCGTTTCACCGGGAGCAAAAGACTTATACATAACTGCTGTTATTTCTGTATCGTCAGGATGTCCTAGTCCCAAAGCATGCCCTACCTCGTGCGTAATAACAGACTGTAGATCGTACTGGGTACTACTGGGCGTTCCAGTAGAGAAAGTATGAGATGTGCTAATTCCTATATCTGCGGTTTTAATTTTTGTTCTAAAAATAGATGTAAAAACCCGATGACATTGCGCTAACACATCATCCTCTAGACTACCCGTAAAAGAAATTTCATTATAGTTATTGTCGGTCGGATAGGAGTTTGTATGAGAATAGCTTGATAATTCTGCAAGTTTTCCATAACCAGCTGAGGTCCATGCACCACATGCACTTGAAATAGCATTTTTTTGAGCAGTTGTCATAGAACTATGCCAACGCAACGAATATGGCGTAGACTCCAATCCTCCCGATACTGCAACATTATAGGCATAAGCGGTTACAGCACCACCACTGAACAGTAGAACAAACGCAAGTAATGTTGCTAATATTCTTTTTCGCATTGAACACATCTCCTTTACATATCATTATTAAAAATAATAATTCCCACACGAATTTCCATACGAAAATAAAAAGCGCATAAGTCAAACCGTTAATTGGCTGACTTATGCGCACAAATCAAGGCTTTTAATGTTTCCTCCCCGTAATTGAGATCTATGTTCAAACCCAGTGTACCACGAGTCAGACCGTTTACTATTAAAACGACGCATGATATCTACCTCCAAACACAATAAATCAATAAGTTAATCTCCTGCACTATCACTATATCATGTTATATGTGAAAATGCAACAGTTTTAACATGATAATAACAAAAATTTTTCTATTTCCACAGAACAAAGGATTTGCAAGTAGCAACAATTTATAATAGGCTTTTTCATAAACGCAGTTTTGGCAAGCAGGGCAAAGAGGTACCCACTTTGCTTTTCGGGCAGTTTCCGCCATTGCGAAAACCGCCCTCTGCTTGTCAGGGGCAGCGCCCCTGAAACCCTTTGAACACACATAAAGTGTGGCTGCGCGTTTCTCCGAAACGCTTGGGAGCATGGCCGTTACTGGCGGTCATGCTCCTGTTTTCTTTCCTCGCTGCGCTCATCCTTGCCCAGCATCCTGTCCACGTTCTGCTTGTGGAGCAGCAGCTCGCGCATCTCATCGCGCGAACGCCGGTATTCGGCATACGCCGCCTTTTTTTCGGCAAGCAGCTTGGCATATTCCTCCTGCAAGCTCTTGACGGTGGGGAGCTTTTTCACGCCCAGCTCGTCAAAGGCGTTCTTCGCCGCCTTGTGCAGCAGGATGTCGCCCTCATGCTCCGCGAGAAACTTTTTTGAGTAGCCCGCCTTGCGGTAGCCCGCGTAAACGTCGCGGGTCTTGGCGTAGTTGATGATATGCGTTTTCAGCACGGCGATCTCCGCCATGCGCGTCTCCGCCGCCTTGATCTGCGCGGACAGCGCGTGAAACTGCTCCGTGGCGGCAGTGACTTTTTCCTCCAGCTCCCCATAGTCCAGCAGTCCATGCTCCCGGAGATAATTGTAGGTCTGCGCCATCTGCTTGACGTTGAATACCTTTGCCCAGCGCTCGTAGCCCACGCCCTTTCCGGCTTGCAGCTTCGCCTCGATGTCGATGAGCAGCGTGTTCTTTTTCCGCGTGGTCTGCGTCCGCTTTTTGCGCGGCGTATGCTCCTTTTCCCCGGCAAGAACAGCGCGCAGCTCGTCCTCCGTATAGCCGTCGATGGAGGAAAGACGGACAAAGCCCTTGCGGTCCGGGTGCCGCAGGGACAGCGTATTCCCGCGCCGCCTGACCTCGCAACCAGCATCGCGCAGCAACTTCAAAAGAGTGTCAAAGCTGTCTGGCTTCTGCAAAAGCGCCGCGTCGATCATGCCGCAGAGCAGTTCCCGGTGGGAGGGCTTCGCCTTGTTTCCCAACCACCTGCCGTAGTGATTTTTCCCGCGCTTCGGATCGGCGATTACGGAGAGCCGATGCTCGGTGCAGATGGCGTCGCTGAGCCTTGCCACTGCCCTGCCGGAGCCGAGAAAATCGCGGAACTTGTGCTTGCAGTCCAGCGTGGTGGAGTTCCAGATGATGTGATTATGAATGTGCTTTTTGTCGGTGTGCGTGGCAACGAAAAAGGCGTGTCTGCCTTTCAGAAACCGCTCGGCAAATTCATAGCCCACACGGTTTGCTTCCTCCGGCGTGATCTCTCCGGGCTTAAAGGACTGGCGCACCTGATAGGCGATCACGTCGCTTTGCTGCTCCCTGCCGGTGAGGGTTTTGTACTGCCGCTTGGCGAACAGAAACTCCGCATCAGCGGTTTTCGGGTCGCATTCGTAGGCGGAGATCAGCTCACCGCCCTGTGTCTTGCCTGGATTCTTGGAGTAGTCGATGCGGTCAGTCAGGCAGTCGGCAATCGTCTTGCCGTGACTGACGTGCATGGAAATGATGCGTGTGGTCGCCATGGGGCGCGGCCTCCTTTCTGTGAGACGGATTTGTAATTTCTTTTTTGAAGTCCTCCGTATTTTTCTTGTATGCTTGCGCTGCCATGTGCTATACTATGATATAAGGAGCGTGATACGAAATGACCTTTGGCGAAGCCATCATCAAGCTGCGCAGCGAGCGCAGGATCTCCCAACGTCAGCTTGCGGAGGAATTGAACGTGAGCTTCACCTCCGTCAATCGCTGGGAGAATGGAAAGACGATGCCCAATAAAATGACGGTGTTCGTCATTCGCAAATACTGCGAGGAGCACGGTCTGGATTTTTCTTATGACGAGGGGGTGCGGGCATGAGCTGCAAAATGACGATTGAACAAATATGTGGTGCGGTGGAATCGCCGCTCTTTGACCGCAAGAGCGCGCGGATTGACGCGAAAGCCCTTGCCGTTCACCTGATTGCATTTGCCAACGCGGACGGTGGCGTGATCGCTGTTGGCGTAGAGGACGACGGAACAATTACCGGAATTGACAGCTACGCAGAGAATATCAATGAGCTGCTGCGCGCGCCGTTTGACTTCTGCAAGCCCTCCGTGCGGGTGGAAACGGAGCGGCTGTCCTGCACCAACAGGAACGGAAAGGCCGACCACATCCTGCTGATCGAAGTCTTGCAGAGCAGCGACCTTCACGCGAATCAGGCGGACGAGGTTTTCTTCCGCGTCGGGGATAAGTCCAAGAAGCTCAATTTTGAGGAGCGCTTGCAGCTTATGTATGCAAAGGGAACGCGGTATTTTGAAGACACGCCGGTTCCCGATGCAGGGCTGGACGACCTTGACCTCGGCTTTGTCAGGGAGTTTACTTCAAGGATCGGCTATCGGAAAAGCCCGGAGGAATACCTCCGGGAGAACAAGGAATTTCTCTCCGAAAGAAGCGGAAAAGAGGAAGTCAGCGCGGCGGCCATGCTGCTGTTCGGCAAAAATCCGAAGCACTTCTTTCCCCGCGCCCGTATCCGCTTCGTGCGTTACGAAGGAACGGAGGCAAGGGTCGGCGCAAGGATGAACGTCATCAAGGACGTGATGTTTGAGGGGCGCATCCTTCAGGTGACAGAGAAAGCGCTGGAGTTTGTGGGAAGCCAGATCAAGGAGCGCACCTACCTCGGCGCGGATACGCGCTTTGTCACGGAGCCGGAATACCCGGAGTTCGCGTGGAAGGAGCTTATCATCAATGCCGTTGCGCACCGCGATTACAGCATCAAAGGGACCGACATCCAAATCAAGATGTTCGACGACCGGATCACTGTGGAAAGCCCCGGCACTCTGCCGGGAATCGTGCGGCTGAACAATATGCGTCACGTTCACTTTTCCCGCAACCCGAAAATCGCGCAGTTTTTGCATGAGTACGAATATGTGCAGGAGTTCGGCGAGGGTGTAGACCGGCTCTATGAGGTCATGGAGGCCGCCGGTCTGCCGCAGCCGGAATACAAAGTAGAGGCGTTCATGCTCTATGCCACGATTCGGAATACGAAGTTAGGCGGCAACTGTGGTGGCACCACACCAGTCACCACCACAGATAGCACCACAGACACCAGCACAGTCGCAACGATTTTGGCTTTCTGTGCGCAGCCTAAAAGCCGTGAAGAAATCATGACCATGTGTGGACTGAAAAACAAGAACCATTTTATTAAAGCACACCTCAAGCCCCTGCTGGAAAGCGGACAGCTTCGCATGACCATTCCCGACAAGCCCAACAGCCGCAATCAGAAATATGTTGCGGTTAAATCGGAGGACTGATATGTTCACCTATATTTCCATTGAAGAATTTGCGGACGGCGTAGTAAAAAACAACAAGGATACCAACCGCAAGGAGCTGATCGCCTCGCTGCGGGAGGCCCTTGCCGCCAAAAGGAGCGGCGCAAGGTGCATGATCTGCGGCGCGCCCATCTGGGCGGCAGGCAGCGGCGTCACGGGGACGAATATGTGCTTCACCTGCACCACCGGCGAGGCCGACGACAGCGAGGACTACGAGATCGAATAAATGAACAAGCGCGGAGCATAAAACTCCGCGCTTGCTGCGTAATATGGCGTTTCTGAAATTGCGCAAAAATATAGCTTTTCAAAATGTTTTGCGCGTTTCTAAAAATGATGCTACCCGTAAATCCTGTCCTGAATCGCGTAGCGCAGGACGTGGAGCTTTGCCAGCAGCCATGCCGCCAGCATGGGCAGTCCGTAGGGGCTTATGAGAAACGCGATCACCAGCAGCCCCGCGCCGTAGCTGACGGAATCCACAAAGAGTATGAACAGCCCGAAAAAGCCGAGAATGGCGGCGGGGATGCAGAGGATGCCGCTGGACAGGCTGACAACGAACACGAAAAACCATGTGACGACGGCAAGCGCCGCAAGGATGGGCGCAAAGAGGATTTTCAAAAGGAAACGCATATCAATATCCCTCCAGTTTTGTTTGTTTCTGCTTTCAGCATACAGGAAGCTGCCTTGCCCTGCAAGGATGCCGGACCGCAAAAAAGCAGGGGCGGCTTACCTCGCAGCAAGCCGCCCCGCATGGGATAAATACCCCTTTATTTGATGGCGGCAAGCCGGGACAGGATACCGCTTGCCGCCTGCCAGATCCGCTCCTGATTTTGGAGTATATCATCCATGTCCGCGGCGTAAACGCGCCCCGTTTCATGCACCCTCCGCGTGAGCTGATTGAGATTATTAGACGAATACCGCAGCAGCGACACCAGCTCCCGCAGCTCCGGCAGGTCGAGCTTTACCACATACCCGTCAATGGCCATTTTCCGCAGATATGCGCCCATGTTGGTCGTGCCGAGCTGCGCCATCTTCGTCTCGATCATCGCCCGTTCCTCCGGCGTTACGCGGACTTTGAGCTGGATGTCCCGTTTCCGCTTCGCCATGTCACAGCTCCAAATCCTTCTTCTTTGCGGTGGTCGGCTTCTGCTCCGCCGCCTGTTGCAGCTTGGAGCGGACGGAGGGGACGCCGGAGGCTCTGGCTGCGATCCTCGTCCTTGCCGATCAGGGCATACACGCCCTTGCGGTCCTTCAGGTTGGAGAGGGCGAGGGAACGGAAGGGCAGCAGCTTTTGCAGCGCCGCAGTGTCCTTTTCTCCGGCGCGCTCCATGAAGTCGCGGGACACCTCTGCCATGAAATGCGTCCCGTTTGGACTGTTGGGCTGCACAGGCTCTTGCAGCTTGCTCAGCAGCCGCGCAGCCTCCGCTTTGATCTCGTCGGCTGTGAGGGGCTGGCGCAGCCGCTGCTCATGCCGCGCCTGCGAGAGAAACAGGTCCGTCAGGCCGGGGTGGGAGCAGACCACAAACTGCACCGAGCGGTCACTATCCATACCGTCTTTGTTTTCGTAGACGGGGATGGTATTCGCCCAGCGCTTGTTGTCACGCGAGATGCGTCCGTCGTAATCAAAATGGCGGACGGTGGCCGCCAGGACGTAGAGCATCCGCTCCTGCCCGAACTGCTCCGCCACCTGTCCCACCGCCGCAGTGTCAAGGCGGTTGTCATGGTAATTGTCCCGGATGGCGGCTTCAATGGCGTCCTTACAGCTCACATTGGCGCGGAAGGACGCGCGGTAGGCGTCCAGCTCCCCATTCTCCTGCGCGTGGTCGGCGGGATAAGGATAGACCGGCAGCTCACGGAGCTTTTTTGCCTCGTCCTTTGCCGTAGCTTCCACGCTGTCGCGGATTGTGTCCATGTAACCGGTTTCCAGATCGGAGAACTTGTCGTAGAGGATCGCCATAGGCGAGGGAGACAGCAGCAGCGCCCGCGTCTCCGCCTCGCTGAGCGTCAGCTCCTCCATGCTCATCAAAATATCCTCCCGCACGGTGTATTCATAGCTGTGATGGAGGATTTCCTCCGGGGGCTGGCCCTTCAGCCAGTCCCGGTACTTGTCCTGCTCCCGCGAGAGCTTATCGTATAACGATTGCTGTAATGCCTCGTTCATATTCATCGTGCCTCCTGTTCGTGAGATTTTTTCTTTTCCCCAGCGCCGTGGACGCAGGGCGCTTTCAGCTTGCCGAGGACGGAGGGGCGTTTCGCCACCACATTCTCCGCCGCCTGTTCCATGGGCGTCCGGTCGTCGATGTTCAGTTCCGCGTTCAGCTCCGCCAGCCGCGCGGATTTTTCTTTCAGCTCCGCCTCCTGCGGGAACGGCTTGCCCAGCTCCGCCTTGGCCGTCGCAAGCTGCGCCTGCACATTTTCAAGCCTGCCCTGCACCGTTTTGTACCGCTCCGGCATCTGGGCGAGGGCGTTGTCGATGCGGACAAGGTTGCCCCTCGCGTCCTTGCCCAGCTCTACCCGGTGGCTCATCTTCCCCTTGAGGGTGAGAATGAAGTCCTTGCCGAAGTTTTCCACAGTCAGAGACATGGAAAAGCCACGATAGCTGCCGATGGGAACACTTTCCAAGCCCTTTGCGTCCTTGAACGCCTCCAGAATGGCAGCACCGGCATTGTCCTTATCGGTGAGTAAGTCGCCCTTGACCTCCATGCCCGCAAAGCCGTCCTTGGGGTGGGGATGCTGTTCCAGCATTTTCATATCCGCCTCAAAGCCGGAGAGGAAGCCTTTGTTTTCCTCGATCTGCGCCGGAAAATGCCGCAGGATGTTGTCCTCCAAACGGTACTGCTGGCTCTGGTGATTGGCTTTCATCAGCCGCAGCC
This sequence comes from Oscillospiraceae bacterium NTUH-002-81, assembly GCA_032620915.1. NCBI lineage: Bacteria > Bacillati > Bacillota > Clostridia > Eubacteriales > Oscillospiraceae > Oscillospiraceae bacterium NTUH-002-81. The sequence goes on along the minus strand of CP136052.1, from coordinate 3,504,369 downwards.
GCGCCACGTCCACGTCGAGGTCCATTTTTTCACGGATGCGCTCGTCTCCGGCGCACAGCGCCTTGATCTCGGCATAGGAGAGCGCCGCCTCATCAATGTCCTCACAGCTTCTCACCGGGGATTTTGAGGTCATGATCTGGGAGATGAATTTCTGCTTGTTTTCCACCGTCTGCCAGAGGTAGGCGTCAAACGTAGATTCCGTGACATAGCGGTAGATGTGTACCTCCTTGTTGCGGTTGCCCTGCCGGATGATGCGCCCGCTGCGCTGCTCCAGATCGCCCGGCCGCCACGGGCAGTCCAGGTCGTGGAGCGCCACGAGCCTGTCCTGTACGTTCATGCCAGCGCCCATCTTGAAGGTGCTGCCCATGAGGACGCGCACCTGACCGGAGCGGACTTTTGCAAACAGCTCCTTCTTTCGGACTTCCGTATTCGCCTCATGGATGAATGCAATCTGCTCGCGGGGGATTCCTCTGGCGACGAGCTTTTCCCGGATGTCGTCGTAGATGGTAAAGGGCGGCTCCTCCGGTTCGGTTTCCGCGTCAATGGCAGCCTCCAGCGCGTGAAGCTCCGGGCTGTCCGTGCCTTTCGCGGCGATCCTGCCGCTCTGCGCCGCCTTGCCCTTGGGGGTAGACAGGTCGCAGAACACGAGCTGCGTCAGCTTCTCCGCCTGTCCGTCCTGCCAGATGCGGTGGATGTTGTTGACGCACAGATTGACCTTGCTGCTCGGGTCGTCCGGCAGGTCGGGGTTGATTACCCGCTGGTCAAGGCCCAGCTTGCGCCCGTCCGAGGTGATTTTCAGCATATTGTCCTCCGTGGGAGCAACCGCGCCGGAATGTACCTTGGCGGCACGTTCGGACAGTTCCTGCACCATCTGCTGTTGCAGCGCCGTGGGCTGTGTGACCTCGGTGTGATAGACGGCGGTGGGCGTGGGAAGGTTAAGCTGGTCGGCGGTCTTGATGTCCGCCGCCTCCCGAAACAGGTTCATCAGCTCCGGCAGGTTAAAGAACTTGGCAAATCGGGTCCGCGCCCGGTAGCCCGTACCCTCCGGCGCAAGCTCGATGGCGGTGGTGGTTTCCCCAAAGGCGGAGGCCCAGCAATCGAAGTGGGTCAGGCTGTTGCGTTTGAGCATATCATGCTGCAAATACCGCATCATGGTATACAATTCCGTCATGGAATTTGAGATGGGCGTACCCGTGGCAAAGGTGACGCCCTTGCCGTGGGTAAGCTCGTCGATATAGCGGCATTTGAGCAGCATATCCGAGGACTTCTGGGCGTCGGTGGTGGAAAGCCCCGCTACATTCCGCATTTTTGTGTAGAGGAACAGGTTTTTGAAGCTGTGCGCCTCGTCCACATACAGCCGGTCTACGCCGAGCTGTTCAAAGGTCACAACGTCGTCCTTGCGGGCGGCGTCATGGAGCTTTTGCAGCTTGGCCTCCAGATTTTTCTTGGTACGCTCCAGCTCCTTGATGGTAAAGCGCTCGGCGCGGCTGGCCTTGAGTTCTGCAATGCCGTCCTCGATCTCCCATATCTGCTCCTGCAAGAGCCGTTCCTGCCGCTCTCTGGATACGGGGATGCGCTCAAACTGGCTGTGACCGATGATAACGGCGTCATAGTCGCCGGTGGCAATGCGGGCGCAGAACTTCTTGCGGTTTCGTGTCTCAAAGTCCTTTTTGGTGGCCACAAGGATATTGGCGGAGGGGTAGAGCCGCAGGAACTCCGAGGCCCACTGCTCCGTCAGGTGGTTCGGCACGGCAAAGAGGGATTTCTGGCACAGGCCGAGGCGCTTTCCTTCCATGGCGGCGGCGATCATCTCAAAGGTCTTGCCCGCGCCCACCTCATGGGCAAGGAGCGTATTGCCGCCGTAGAGGTCGTGGGCGATGGCATTGAGCTGATGCTCCCGCAGGGTGATCTCAGGATTCATGCCCGGAAAGATCAGGTGCCTGCCGTCATACTCCCGGGGACGGGTGGAATTGAAGCGCTCGTTGTAGAGCTGCACCAGCTCTCGCCGCCTGTCGGGGTCGCGCCATATCCAGTCCCGGAATGCCTCCTTGATGGCCTGCTGCTTCTGCTGGGCAAGGGTGGTTTCCTTGCTGTTAAGGACGCGCTTTTCCTTGCCGTCCGCGTCCCTTACGGTGTCGTAGATGCGCACGTCCCGCAGGTTCAGCGTATCTTCAAGGATTTTATAGGCGTTGGCGCAGTCAGTGCCGTAGGTCATGCGGGCGTTGATGTCGTTGTAGGGGATGCTGTTCTTGCCGGAGATGTTCCACTCCGCCGTGAACTCCGAGTAGTTGACCTCCAAGGAGCGGCGGGCATACAGAGGCGGCTCCAGCAGCTCGAACATGAACTGCTGAATGTACTTCTTGTCGATCCACGTCGCGCCGAGACGCACCTCGATCTCCGAAGCGTCAAGGTCTTTCGGCTGTGCGGCGCGCAATGCCTCCACGTTGGGCAGATAGCCGGGGCTGTCAACGGCGGCGTTCTCCGCCTCCCGCAGCTTTTTCCGCACGTTGCCGGAGAGGTATTCATCTGCCGTCTGCCAGTCGCCGTAAACAGGGTCGAGGAAAATGACGCCGTTCAGCTCGTTGATGATGTCCTCCTCACTTTTACCGGTGAGCTGGGACATATATGCCATATCCACGCGGGCTTTTTCCCCAATGGACAGGGCGAGGGCTTCTGCGGCGGTGTCCACGCTGGTGACGGACTGCCGCTGCCGGATGGTACGCTTGGTGAACATATCCGCCTTGCCCTTGAGCTTGGTCTTGTCCTCATCGTCCAGCATTTCAAGGGAGCAGAGCAGGTAATAGGAGCTGTCGTCTGCAAAGGCGAGGGCGTTGCCCCGGCTGTTGATGAGGCCGTATTTTTCGGTGAAGCGGTCATAGAGGCGGTTGAGCTTCTGCTGCTCGGCGCGTATGGAAATGTCGTCGGATTCCCACATCTGAAGGTCGATGAGCCGGTGAACGCAGTCCCGCAACTCTGCCATTCCCTTGACGCGCTCCTTTGCGGTGGCGTTCAGGTTGGGCTTGACCATGACGGAGTTCTCCCGGTAGTACACCTCACCGTCCACCACGGCATAGCTGTAATTCTTCACGTTGGGGTCTGCGGGAATGGTATCCTGTATGGCGTCGTTCTCACCGAGGTCAGGCAGCTCTGCGGCTTCGTACTTGCCGCCGATATTCTGAATGGCGTATCTGAGCTGCGTGGCAAGGTCCAAATCCTCATACGGTTCCACAGTAAAGTCTTGTCTGCCGTACTGCGTACTCTCCGAGGTCTGTCGGCCTAATACCATTTCGGGGTTGTCGATGAAATACTGATTGATGGCAAATCCATCCTCATTTTCACCGAGATGCACCCAGTCAGGTTCAATGTCGATGGGTCTGTCACGCTTTTGCAGGAAGATGATGTCGGACACCACCTCCGTACCGGCGTTGGCCTTGAACGCATTGTTGGGCAGACGGATCGCACCCAACAGCTCCGCCCGCTGCGCGATGTACTTACGGACTTCGGGAGATTGTTTGTCCATCGTATAGCGGGAGGTCACAAAGGCGATCACGCCGCCCGGACGCACCTGATCCAGCGTTTTGGCAAAAAAGTAGTCATGGATGGAAAAACCGAGCTTGTTGTAAGCCCGGTCGTTGACCTGATACTGTCCAAAGGGCACGTTGCCGATGGCAAGGTCGAAGAAATCCCGTCTGTCGGTGGTTTCAAAGCCTGCCACGGTAATATCCGCCTTGGGGTAAAGCTGCTTGGCAATGCGCCCGGTGATGCTGTCCAGCTCCACACCGTACAAGCGGCTTCCTTGCATCTCCTGCGGGAGAAGCCCGAAAAAGTTTCCGACGCCCATGGCAGGCTCCAAAATGTTGCCGGTCTGGAAGCCCATGTTTCCAACGGCTTCATAGATTGCCTTGATAACCGTGGGGCTGGTGTAGTGAGCGTTCAGCGTGGAAGCTCTGGCGGCGGCGTATTCCTCCGGGGATAGCGCGGCGTACAGCTCCGCAAATTCGTCTTTCCAGTTATCCTTGCTTTCATCAAAAGCATCCGCAAGCCCGCCCCAGCCCACATAGCGGGAGAGAATTTCCTGCTGCTCCGGGCTGGCCTGCAAGCCCCTCAAATTCCAACTCCTTCAGAAGATTGATTGCCGCCATATTCGCCCGGAACTTGGCCTTAGCGCCGCCTTTGCCGAGATCATCGTCCATGATGCGGAAGTTTTCCGCAGGCGGCTTTTGCGGCACAGGCGGCTCCGGCTCGGTGGTGCGGATAGTCTGGATTTCAATGTCATAGGGAAGCTGGCTTTTCTCGCCAGGGTAGAACGCTACGGTTTCCGTGGTAAACTGCGGCTGCTCCGGTTTTGCTGCTTCCGGTGGTGTCTGTTCCGGTTGGGAAACTTCCGGCTCTTGAACGGAAATGGTCTGTTCAGCTTGCGCCTGTGTCCGGCTCTGCGCCTGCGCTTCCTCCAGAAAAACGGCGCGCAGCACGGGAGCGGCGTCCGGCCACAACAATCCGAGGGCGTGTACGCCCTTTTCCCCATGCACCTGCGCCTGAAAGCCGCTTCTTGAGGTGATGAAATCTGCCTCGGTGCCGTCCTCCAGCGTCATGGTGTCCGCGTCCGACGCGGCGAAAACGTTGGAAAGATACGCACCGATGGCGGCGTTGCCCTCGCCCTGCCGGAACAGCTCCCGCACCTCGTCCCGGATGTCAGGCGTGAGGATGCCGTTCATCAGGAGGTCGCGGAGGTCGTCGTTTCTGTTTCGTGCGGGAAGGTAATCTGTTATGGCGGCGTTTCTCTCATCCCTGCGCAACAGCCGCTCAAAGTTCTCGCGGCTTTCGGCGCGGAATACGGGATAGCGGAGCGCAGGGTCACGAAGCTGCACGTTGAGTGCGCCGACCTCCGTGATCTCAAAGGGCGTGTTGTCCAGATAGACGGTATCGCCCACCGCATACGGCGCACGGAAAATCATATTTTCCTGTTCGTTTTCGGCAGTGACCTCCTTGACAGGTTGCGTCTGCTCCGCAGCGAAGAAATAGCCGGTGTCGAGGTAACGCTCAAAAACGGTGCGGTCTATGCTGACCGTTTCCTGCTCCGGGACGCTTGGCAGAGTGTACCAAACATTATCTTCGTCTACACGCTCGACCACCATCAGAGTATCCCGCTGTTCGGCTGCGGTGGAGGAAAAGCCGTCGCCCACGCGATAGGCATTCCCCAGCGGCGTTGTGAAAAACCGGCGCGTCCGGCTCCATACCGCGGCTGCGCTGAATACTGGAGAGGTAGTCAATGGCGTTAGATTGCTCCGCGAAGCGAAGCACCTGCCCACCCTCCTCATAGAAGCGGTCAAGGGCCGAGTCCCAGATGCCGGTAATGCCGCCCTCGTTGGGGTGCAGACGGATGGAAAAACGGTCCGGTGAGTCCATGTGCGCCGCCTGCGCTTCCTGCACCGCGATCCGCTCCACATCCGCCATAACCTGCCGGATGAAGGGGCTGTTGCGGTTTGCCTCCGCGTCCACAATGCGCCCGCCCACAATACCGCGTTCAGCAAGCGCTTCCCGGATGGCGATGGGGTCAATATTGTCAAAGTTGTCCTGTTCCTGCTCGGTGTAGAAGTTATCGGATTGAATGAGCTGCGCAATGCGCCGCTGCACCTTTGCCCATGACAGCGTGACCGGCTCGGAGCTGCCCACGGAGATTTGCAGCGGTTTAGAGGTATCCTTCAAGCCGTACTCCCGTGCCAGCCATGCGGCGGTGTCCCGGTCGCGGGCGTGAGCCTTCATATAGCGGACAACTGCGTGCTTGCTTTCAATCCTGCCGTTCCACTGCTGCAAGGCCGCGTCAATGTCCGCCTGCGTGACCTTGTAGGGAGAGGGCGTGACCGTGGTTGCCAGCGTGGGGTAAAGCTCGTCCAAAAGCTCCTGATGCAGCCGGTTGTGGAACGCAGGCATATCGAAATAGAGCCGTGTGAGCTGCAAATCGCCGGATTCCATGACAATGCGCCGGATGGCGGCAGCGCCCTCCAGATAGGCGTTTTGACGGTCGGAATTGCGGCAGGCGTTGAGGAAAGCGTCGTCCGCGACAAGCGCGTTGCCTACGGTCAGCTTATACCCCTCAAACAGCTCTGCCACCGTGGGCTGTGGCTGCTCTGCGGCAGGATCGCGGAATACCCTCGTACCGTCTGCGCCAAACTCGGCTTCGTATGCGTCAATGGCGGCTTCCGCCTCATGGTCAACGGAGCGCAGGGTATAGACGCGGCGCTCACCTCTAAAGTCCGGCGCTGCGGCAATGGTTACATCGTATTTGCCCCGCAGTTCCTCCACATAGTTCTCCAGATTGTGCGCCGGAACGCCGCACATAGCAACACGGCCAGCGCCGGGTATCGCTCTTGTGGTAAGGTTGAGGTCAAGCAGCTCCGCCGCCTGTTTTGCGTCCTCGCCGTACATCTCGAAGAAATCGCCCACCTGAAACAGCACGATGTCGTCCGGGTGGGCTTCTTTGATGGAATTGTATTCGTTTTGCGCCGTGCGTTCTGTTTCCTTTTCCTGTTGAAGCTGCGCGTACCGCTCCTTTTCCCGTGGGGAGAGGAAGCGGTCCTTCTGAATGAGGCTGTCAATCCTTGCTGCCACCTTCGTCCAGCTCAGCTCCACATTGGCACAGCCTGCCTTTTTCAGCGTAATGCCTTTTGCACTATGATCTTCATAGCTGCCGCTTGCTCCGGATACAGCATGGGTATGACCTCCTGTGCCATACTCATCTTTGAGGAAAGCTGCCTTTTCCTTGCCGGTGTGGTCGGCGGTGAAGTATTCGTAGATCCTGCCCTTGCCGCCCTCGACACCGCTGCCGCGATCCAGCGCGTGGTCGATCTCGTCCTCCGTGATGAAGCGTCCCAGCTCCGGCACTGCGGCCATTTCGGAGGAATATTCTCTGCGTGGCAAGGACATATCCCGCAGGCTCTGCCAGATGTTCTCCAGCTTGTGGTAATGGAAGCGCAGCAGGCTTCTGTTCTGTTCATGGGCGGCGTAAAACTGCGCGAACTCGCCGGATAGCGTATCGCGGGAATCTGTGTTTGTCAGTTGCTCTGCCAGCCGCGCCGTTTCATCAGGGAAGCCGCCGCCCCGCAGAGCATCCATGCAGGAGAGATAGCCCCGTTCCCGCGCCTCGTCGCTGAGGTCGTGCTTCAGATACCAGAGGGCTTGGGCAAGCTGCATCCGCTCATGCTGCCCTGCTTCGGCAAGCTCTACATTGGAGGCATACGCGCCACTTTCCATAAGCTGGGAAATGCGCGCAGCGGCGTCCTGCCATGCGATCACCTGCGCGGTGCGCACATACTCCGCGCTCCTGCCGGGGGCGATGTGGATGCCGTCAGCGGCATACCACGCGGAAAGCTCGCCCTCCGGCGTCTTAAAGCCGTTGCCGCCGTGGAAGGTGTTTTGCAGCAGCGCGGCAATGTCCTCCGCAGACTTCTGCTTCTGGAACGCGGCGGCAATGACCATGCGGGTATCGTCCTCGTTGCCGCCCAGCCGCAGCACATGGTCAAGCTGCGCCTGAGAAACGGAAAAAGCGAAGGGCGTCTGTGCGCTCTCCGCTTCTTCTATGGCTGTAATCTGTTCCGCTTCGGTGGGGAAAAAGGATAGCTGGCCGCCCCGTGCGGGGTGCTCTGTTATGCGTAGATCAGCTCCGCGAGAATCACTTCCTCGGCCTGCGCCTTGCAGGTGTTCATCAGGCCAACCCATTTCATTGGGTCGCAGGCTTTCAGCGCTTCCGTCGCTCCGGCCTCCGACGCCAGCTTTGGCATCATCTGCTCTAAGCGGCTCTGCACCGCCTGCTCGATCTCCAGCAGGTGCGGGAACAGGGTTTCCTCCAAGATCATCTGGTTCCAGAGGATGGGGCGATGCTCCTTCAGGTACTTCTGGCGCATCCGTCCGTACTTGCCGAGGGGCTGCTCCGGCACCTCGATCTTCAGGTCGGGAATCAGGTAATCTCCGTTCTTCGTGTAAGTCAGGTTGTTCTCCATGCTCTGCCGTCCTTTCCGCGCTGTGTTCGCGCTCATAATTTCGTATGGTGACTTCGATCTGCCGCAAAACCTGTTCATTGATCTCGCTGACCGCCGTGCCGAGGGCTGCCACCGTGCGCGGGGTGTTGAAATCAAAGATGCTGAAAAAATCCTCGTGTTCAAAGTGATCCTCCGGCTGCATCCCGCAGCGGGACATGAGGGAGTAGGTGATACTGACCGCCGCGGCGTTTTTGAACGCCACCTCGATGTTGTAATCATCATACTCCTCCAGATAGGAATCCGCAACGATGCCGAGAATGTCGCGGGAATGGTCGCGCCAGTATTCCGCAGCAAGCTGGGAAGCGACGGCCTCGAACTGCTCCGCAAGGCCGTTTTTGCCGGAAACGCCGTAATTACGCTCCAGCATGGCGCTCACGCCGTCGGTATGCGCGTCTTTCAGCTCCCAAAGATTGACGCGGCGGGCGTTTTCCTTGCCGCCGGTGTCGGAAACGTCAAAGACGTATTTGAGCCGCGGCTTGTAGCCGGTAGCGTCGATGAGGGCGATGCCCGTGCTGCCGCGCCGGACATAGCGCCCCATTTTCTCGTTCCAGAAGTCGTACTCCGCGCAGGCGGTGGCCTCCGGGCGCTGCATATAGATCATGAGCTGCTCGTTGTAGGGGTATTTATACAGCCTTGCGGCGGTGGTCAGGAACGCCGTCCACGCCAGATGGCTGCCGGTGATCTGCCGCGCGGTGCGCTCCGCCTGCTCCGCGTAGGCTTGCAGTTTGTTGGGCATAAGCAAAATCCTCCTCTCATGGGTTTCTGGTGAAGCCGTTTCTTTTCGCCGCCTCGCTCGCCGCCTGCTTCCGTTTCTCACTGTACGGTGCGGTCAGGCGGAAGGACAAGCGCCCCTTGCGGATGGTGAACTCCATACAGCCCGTGTCGGGGTCTGCGTCCAGTTGGCGGCACTCTGCGGGGTGCTGCGCGGCGTAGGCGGCAAGGCGGTTTCTAAGGTCAGTATTGTGGGTGCGGATATGGATAAGGGGTTCTTTTTCGTCAAAGGTGATTTCCGTGATTTTCTGCGCTTTTGTCAGTCCTGTTCTCATAAATGGCCTTTCTGCGCCTCCTGCGCGAAGCAGGCGCGATTTTGGGGTATTTTCTCCGGCTCATGACTTGGGAAAAACGGCGATTTTCAAACTGAAACGCGCCGGATGATACATTCCTCATCCGGCGCGCTCCCTGCGGCGAATCTGCGATTTTTCCGGCTCTTGACCGTAAAACAGTCAGCTTTGCTCAGAGGTCAAAATCCGGCGTCAGGTCAAGGGCGGCGTACTCCGCGTCGGTAATGTCGCGCAGCTTTGCGAGGGCGCTGTCCGTCAGCTCCCGCAGCTCGGCCTCCTCCGCGTCCAGATACCCCCGCATTTCTGTGAGGGCCGCGATCAGGCCCTCGCGGGTGCCTGCCGCGTTGTAGATGCTCATAAGGCTGACTTCATCGTGGGTGAAATGCTTGTCGTTCATATCAAAGCTCTCTTTCCGCGCTCCGTTTGGGCGCTGTTTTGTTTTTCGACTGCTCCGGCGTCCTTTCCCTGAGCTTTTCCAGCACGGAGGGCTTCTTCTGCTCGCGGTGGGAGGCCGCAGCCAGCTCCGTCAGGGAGATGGAAAAGCCCGCCTTGACCTGCGCCTCCAGATCGGCCACGGTGGGCTGCTTGGGGCCGTTGTTGATGATGCCGTCGATCATGCCGTAGTCGTCCTCCAACAGCATCTCCACGTTTTTGAGGTAATTCTCCGGCTTGAGGAAATTGGGAAGCTCCCGGAAGCCGATGCTGTCAACGTAATGACAGGATACTACGCCGTTTTGCTTCAAGGCAACGATGTCGCTGACCGACAGGCTGTGTCCCTTGAAATCCGCAGGATGATCCACGTTGAACCGCTGATAAATCATATCCAGATTGGTTCTGGCATTCCCATAATCCATAAACCCGCCGGTGTAGATCGCGTCGTAGCCGCCGCGCTCCGGCGTGACGCCCTTGCTCTGCAAGTAGTCATAGTTCATGAAGCGGTAAGCGTCCAATTCACCGCCGCGCCGAATCTGATAGATGAGGAAAGCGTCCTGCGGGTTTTCCAGAAACAGCTTCTCCGTGTCCGCCTGTTCGCTCAGCGTCACAACGCCGCGTACCGCGTCCCATTCCTCGCGCTCCACGCCGAACACGCCGGTGTGGGAGGAAATATCCTCTGCGTCCAGCGCCATGGCCTCGGTGCTGTCGGCATAGAGCAGGAACACGGGAACGTCCTGCATGAACAGCTCCATGGCGCGCTCCTTGGTCAGCGGCAGCATGGCGTTGCCGTCTGTGTAGCCGTACTGATACATTTCCAAAAAGCCGATGCCGGTATCCGGCATGGGATAGCCCTGCTCCAGCTCCGGCATGGGCGGCAGCTCATCCACAACATTCGGCGTTTCTGTTTCAATCTCCGGCTGCGGTTTCTCCTTTGCCCGCCATTCCTGACGGAACAGGCCGTTGAAGCGTTCCAGCAGCCCATGAGAGCCGTCGTCGATGCCGATCTCGTCTGCCAGCTTGACGAAATCCTCCAGCTCCTTCCGCAGCTCTGCGCCCTCTCCGGCAAGCAGCCTGTCCGCAACCGAAGCCGCTGTGGGTCCTTCTGTGCTGTCGGGAACGTTCAGACCCCGGCGCAGGAACGCCGCGTAGTCGGCGGCGAAGGCCAGCGCGTCGGCGCGGGAGGGCGGGATGGTGACAAGCTCGTATTCCGTGTCCTTGGGAAGCTCGATGCCGCGCTCCTTGCAAACCTCCGCGAAATGCTTTTCCACGTCGGTGATGATGCCGTTTGCGGTCTTGCCGATGGTATCCAGACTGGCACGGAACTCCGGCAGCTCGGCGTTTTTTGACCACGTTGCCACATAGCCGAAGCTGTTTGCGCCGGTTTCAATGCCAAAGTAGGCGCAGACCATAAAGGAGATGCTTTCGGCCTCCACCTCCTCGGTATTGCGGCTCTTATGCCTGCGCTCCTCTGGCTGCTGCAAGGCGTAATTGTGGAGCTTGGCGTGGGCGATCTCATGGACGGCGGCGGATACCGTCTGCACCTCGCTCATGCCCTCCCGCAGCGTGATGCTCTGGGATTTGGGGCTGAAATAGCCGTCCATATCCGCAGACAGCGGCTTTACCTCCACCGGCACGGGCGAGGACCGGCGCAGCGCCTCCATGAACGCCTCATAATTCTCCACGCTGCCGGTCAGGTTGGCGACGGGGCTGGCAACACGCTCAGGCAGGGGCTTTCCGTCCGTCTGGGCGTAGTCGAACACCTTCACCGGGCGGAACATGGGGATTTCGATCTCCTTTTCCTCGGTGACAACTTTGCCGTCCGCGTCCAGAATGGGTAGTTTTGTGTCCGGGTCGAGCTTTTCCTGCTCGATTTTCTTCTTATACGGCGTGGGCGCGATGATGGTAATGCCCTTCTCACCCCGCAGCACATGGCGGGAGAACTTGTCCCTCCAGCGGTTGTAGCCCGCCACAAGTGTGGCGTCCGGGCGCTGCAAGTGGATGAGCGCCTGATTGTTGAGGGAATAGTTGTGAAACCGGCTCATGGTGCGCAGGTAATTGCGGTACTTTTCCATATCGCCGGATTCAAAGATGTCGCGGATGCCCGCCTCGATGCGGTCGGTGATCTCCTTGAGCTGTTCTCTGTTTTTACCGGGTTTCTCTGGCATAGTTTCCTCCTTTCATCAGGTCGATACGCAGGAGCTGAAGCCCCCGCGTGAGGTATTCCTGCAAATCCGTCTTTCCGCAGAGATAGCGGATGTCGCCTGCCTTGTTCTGCTCACGCAGCGTCCACAGGTCCGCCGCCCACCGGACGAATGCCGCGTCCGGCGCGTTTAAGGGCTTTTTGCGGCGAAGATAGAGGCTGTGCCGTCCCAGCACCATGATCGTGCAGATGGTATTGACCACATCGAGAGAACATTCGTTGAGAACGGCGATCCTCCGTTCATACGAGGCCGCGCCCAACAGCTCGCGCAGCGCAGGCTTGGCATTTTCAATCAATGCCGGATAATCCGCTCTTGTCGGATACGGAGATTTTCGTGTCATAGGCACTTCCTTTCATTTCATGGGCTGTTTACCCCTAAAATGGCAGCGCCCGCGCAAGGGTATGCTTTCCTGTGCGGGCGCTCGGTTCTCATTCGTTTTCGGAGTATATACTCCTTGCGGGCGGCGTATATCCGGCGTTTTTGGCGCGCTCGCTGGCGGCCCTGCGCCGCTCGTCGCTGAACGGCTCCCGGACGCTGACGCAGCTTTTCGGCACGATGTAGCTGACCGCTCCGGCATGGACGGCTTTATCCGGGTACACCTTGTCCGGGTATTTCTCCGCAAGGCGTTTGAGCTTGCGTATCAGCTTCGGGTCGTGGGTGTAGATGCTGGCGGTAGGTTCTTCCTCGTTGTAGAGGATGATACTTTCCTGCTCCAGCTTGGAGAGCTTCATGTCCTCGCCCCCTTATCAAACTCCAGACGGAAGCGGACGCTCTCGCCGGTATCCTCCAGCACGGCGGTGGCGTCGTAGGTGCCGCCGGTTTTTTCGGAATAGAGGCCGGTGAGCTTCACCCTCCCGTCTGCCAGCAGCGCGGCGGCGATCTTTCTGGTCAGAGCGGCGCGCTTGGCGGCAAAGAACTTGTTGTCCCGCCACAGCCCGAAGCGGCAGTCGTTTTTCTCGCAGAAGAAGCCCTTTTTGCTCTCGGTCACGTCGCTGCCGCAGCGGGGGCATTTGCCGATGACCTCCCGGCCGGAGGGGAACAGCACCTCCGCGCCGGAGATGACCTGATAGGTTTTCACCAGATCCGTGAGCATATCCGCAATGCCGGTCATGAACTCATCCGGGGAAAGCTCGCCGCGCTCCACCTGCTGCAAGCGGTATTCCCATTCGGCGGTGAGAAGCGGAGACTGTAACTGCTCCGGCAGCACGGTGATGAGGGATACGCCGGTATGGGCAGGCACAAGGCTGACGGCCTTCTTCGCCCTTTTGCGCTCCACAAAGCCCGTGGCTACCAGCTTTTCGATAATGGCGGCGCGGGTGGCGGGCGTTCCCAGCCCCTTCCGTTCCGCTTCTTCCGGCATATCTTCCTTTCCGGCAGTCTCCATGGCGGAGAGCAGCGTGTCCTCGGTGAAGTGCCTGGGCGGCGTGGTCTTGCCCTCCTTTACGGCGGCTTCGGCGCACTCCAATACCTGCCCCTCCGACAGCTCCGGCAAGGCGGCGTCCTGCTTTTCCTGCGCGAGATACTGCTTCCAGCCGGTATCAAGGACGGTTTTGCCCTTGACGGTGAATACAGCGCCGCCGCATTCCAGCGTAACTGTGGTTTCCGCATAGCGGTGGGCGTCGCTGACCGCCCGGAGAAGCTGACCTGCCACAAGGCGCAAAATCTCTCGCTCCCCCAGCGGCAGGACGGAGGTATCCGCCTTGCCCGCGCTGGCGGTGGGGAGAATGGCATGGTGGTCGCTGACCTTGCGGCTGTCGCAGACCTGCCTTGCGTTCACACGCCCCGGCGCGGTGGTTTCACAGATGGCGGCAGCAACGGACACAAGCTCCGGCACAGAGGGTTCCAGATCATCTGTGAGGAAGCGGCTGTCCGTGCGGGGATAGGTGCAGAGCTTTTTCTCGTAGAGGGCTTGCAGATAGTCAAGCGTCTGCTGTGCGGTATAGCCGAGGCTGCGGTTGGCCTCCCGCTGGAGGGCGGTCAGGTCGTAGAGCCGGGGCGCGTTCTCCGTTTTTTCCGTGCGTTGCACCGTCCTGACCGTGACCGGCTGACCGGCGCAGGCGGCGGCAAGGGCGTCCGCCTCCGCTTTCTCTTTGAACTTTTCGGACACGGCGGCAAAATCGCCGCAGCGAAGATTTACCGTGTAAAAGGCTTCCGGGCGGAACGCCCCGATCTCCGCCTCCCGCTGGACGATGAGCGCCAGCGTGGGCGTCATGACGCGCCCAACATTCAAGGTGCGGTGGTAAAGGACGGAAAACAGGCGCGTGGCGTTGATGCCCACCAGCCAGTCCGCGCGGGCGCGGCAGAGGGCGGACTGGTGCAGCCCGTCATATTCCCGTCCCGGACGAAGGTCCGCAAAGCCCTTTCGGATGGCCTCGTCCTCCATGGAGGAGATCCACAGCCGCTTCATGGTTTTCGTGCAGCCCGCCATGTAGTAGACGGTGCGGAAGATAAGCTCCCCCTCGCGCCCTGCGTCGCAGGCGTTGATGACCTCGGTCACGTCCTCCCGGCGCATGAGGTCCCACAGCAGCTCGAACTGTTTGGCTTTGTCCGCTTTCAGCGTGAAGCGCCAGCTTGCGGGCAGGATGGGCAGATCGTCATAGCGCCATTTTGCGTACTTTTCATCGTACACGTCCGCGCCCGCCAGCTCCGCCAGATGCCCGAAGCACCAGCTTACAAGGTAGCCGTTTCCCGAAAGATAGCCGTCGTTGCGTTTGGTCGCGCCCAGCACGGCGGCGATGGACTGGGCGACGGCGGGCTTTTCCGCGATCACTAATTTATGGTGTGTCATATCCATTTTTCTCCTTTTCTGCATAGCAAAAAGCAGCCCCGAAGGACTGCTTTTCGTGTCTGTTTTTCTAATCGTATATGAGTCAGGGCCGTTCAAGGCACCGCTTCCGTATCACATCCTTTTTCGCTGCATCTGGTCTCTCATGGGTACATTGTGCATCGGCGGGAGAAGGCGGCAAGGGTCGGGGTCCTAACGCTCCGGCGCTTTTGCCCGCAGTTTCTCCCGCAGGTCGGTGTCACGGTAGCAGGGACGGAGGCAGACGGTGCCGTAGCGGGAACAGCCGCAGCAGAAATGCCCCTCCGGGGCAGGGGTGCGCGGCGTTTCCTCTTTTCCCGGATAGGGGCGCTGCATCATCAGCCGCTCCAGCGGGTTTTTGGTGAAAAGGGTCATGCATCTGCGACCTCCGTTTCCTCCGGCTCGTCCGCATCGTCCTCGTTTTCATATTCCTCGTCCTCATCATCGCCGTAGTCGTAATCGTCCAAGTCCACAGGTCCCTTTGTGTCGGGCTTCTTCTTACGGAGCTTGAACCAATACAGCGCGCCGCCGCCCGCCATCAGGAGCAGCAGCACAATCACAACAAGACCGCTGCCGGACTTCTTTTCGCCGCCGTCCTTGTCGGGGCTGTCGGTCGTGTCCGGCATCGGGTCAGGTTCCGGCGTCTTTTCCGTGACCTTTTCCTTGCCCATGCACTCCGTCATGTTGTTCTTGCAGACTGCGCAGGCGGTGTTGACCGCACCTGCCTCGCACTTGTCCTTGCAGGAGCAGACGGGGGCAGAATCCTCCCTGTCAATAAGCGCCAGCAAATCGCTTTCGTCCACAAGGTTCAAAAAGTAGGTTTCATACTGATCTCCGTCCTCGTCCAGCGGCTTATCGTAGTCGATCACCAGATAGAGGGTATGGCCGTTGCGGGTTTCTACCGCGATGAACTGCTTGTTGGTGTGCTTGTCGTAAAGCAGGTCGCGGGTAACGGCGCTGCCGTTTTGGGAAAAGCCCGTCCCTTTCTCAATGGCGACAGGCGCGGCGGTATCGGCGGGCTCCTGTGCTTTCGCCGGCTCGGCGGCGGCGGGCGTCTGTTCCGCAGCGGGCTTTCCCGTGCTGCCGGAGGCGTTGGAGGGCTTTCCCGCACCGGTATTGCTGCCGTTGCTGCCGGTATTGCCGCTGCTGCCGGTGTTGCCGGAGGGCTGCTTCCTGCAATCGCAGTCTGCGGGACAATGGGTGCTGTGCTGCTCCGGTGTGGGGCTGGGCGCAGGCGTTTCCTTTTCATAGAAGGGGTTGGCGATCACCAGATAGCCCGTGCGGTTGCCCGCGTTGTCCACGCCCATGATGTAGAAGTGGGAATCGCGGGTGTTTTTGTCAATGCGCAGGCTGAACTCCTCGTTTTGCAGCGTGGTATAAAGCTCATCGTTCACATAGACCCCGGCTATGCCAGAGAGGGTGTCGGCGGCCTCCACGCGCAGCAGCGTACCGCTGACGCCCGCCCGCAGCTGGGGCGCTTCAAAGTCCATACAGGATACGGTCAGCTCCTTTTTATGCTCCGCGCCGAAGGGGTCAGTGATAAAGATAAACACGGTACCGTTGTCCGGCACCGTGTAGCGGGCGAGGCCGTCGTGGGCAAGCTGCTCCGTCAGGTCTGTTCTTTCGGCGGTTTCCCGCAGCGCCGCCTCTACCTTCTGCCAGCCCGCGTTGTTTTTGTCCCTGATACGGATCGTGACCGTCACCGGCGCGTTGTGCCAGCCTGTCGGAATATCTGCGTCCAGCGCATATTCCGCCTCCGGCTGCGGCGTTTCCGTCGTTTCAGGCGGCGCGGGAGCCGGTTCCTGTGTGTCCGGCCCTTGCTCAGCCGGAGGGGACTCCGGTGTTTCTTCGGGTGTGACGGGAAGCTCGGCCTCCACGATCTCCGGCGTGCTTTCCGGCGCGCCGCCTGCCGGGGGCGTCCTCCATATCCGTCGCCATGGCCATGCCGGACATGGTGAGGAACATCAGGGCAAGGCAAAGGACGGCGGCAACTCCGCGCAGCAGCCGGTTGTTATTCTTCTTCATGCACATAGTTCGTATCCTCCTTGGTATTGGGTGTGATAAAGGGCGCGCCGCCCCTTTTGAGCTGTGTGAGGAACTGCGCCAGCTCCTCCATGCTCATGCCGGTGGCGCGGGCAAGGCCGATGATGTCGGTATTCTCCAGCTCGACGATGCTCTCGTCAAGCTCCCGGTTGCGGGAGCGGAGGGCGGCGATCTTTTCATCGTTTTTCGCCCGTTCAGCCTTGAGCTTTGTAATCTTAGGGTTCATTTTTTTGCTCCTTTCTGAGAGATCAGGGCGCAGGTACGCGCCCGTAGGCAAGGAAGTGGGATTGCCAGTAGCTTGAATTGAGGCTTGTGTACTGGATGGGGTCGCCGCAGTGGAGCATCATATCATTGCCCACATAGATGCCAACATGGGACGCGCCAGTGGTGTCATAGGTGCCTTGGAAAAACACCAGATCGCCCGGTCGGACATTGGCGGCGGACACCCGCGTACAGATGCCCAGCAGCCCGGACGCACCCAGCCTGCCGAAGCTCCAGCCCACGTCGCAGTTGTTGTAGACATAGCTGACAAAGCCGGAGCAGTCGAAGGAGGTGGCGGGCGTGCTGCCGCCCCAGACGTAGGGGTAGCCGAGATACTTCTCCGCCTCCTTGATGATGGCGGCGAACTGCGCGTCCTCCAGCGCCTCCGGGGGTATCTCGTACTTCTCATAGTCGGCGGTGTAGTATTTCCCGATGTACTCCGAGCCGCCGAAGAGGTCCGGGCGGTTGCCCAGAGTAGCCATATACATGGCATACAAGGAGAGCTGATCCTGCGACATGATATAGACCGGCACATGGGAGAGGTTGAAGTTTTCCAGCCGGACTGTGCAGATGTAATAGGTGTACGGCACCTGCACGGTATATTCATAGCTGTGCAGATTGCCCTCCGCATCGGTATAGTAGCCGGTGCGCGTTTCGGTGCGGTATCTCGTTTCCGTGGTGACGGTTTCCGTTAGGATGTACTGCTTTTCAAACAGCATATCGAGTATGCCGCCTACCTCGGAAAGCGTCCACTCCCTGCCCATAAGGGCGGTGACAGCGGAGATCAGCACATAGGGGTCATGCTCAATGTCGTCCAGATCAAAATGGTACTCGTCGTAGTCGTGGGTGCTTTCGTAGGTGTCGAGATACTGCTGCAATTCCGCTTCCATGGCACAATATTGCGCCTCTGCCGCCAGCATATCCGCGTCCTCACTGGGGTAGGTGGATACGTTAACGCCGGTTGCCCCGCCCTGAATCAGCATGGAGCAGGAGGAAACGGTGCAGAGGATGAGGACGATCATTGCCGCGATGCCGCCCACGATAAGAAAGCCCTTTTTGTGACGGGCGATGAACTCGCCGGCTTTCTTTGTGTTCTCCGCGGCTTTCCGCGCCGCCTTTGCCGTGGCTTCGGAGGCTTTGACCGTATTCCCGGCGCTTTTTCCGGCTTTGGCGGCGGCGTACTCCCTCTTGATGGCCTGCTTCTGCTGCCAGCGGGAGTAGGGATTGCTGGAAAACTGCGGGTCATGGTGCTGTGCCGTTTTGTCCAACGCGCGGAGGTTGGCGCGGTCTGCCTTGGCCTCGGCGCGGTCTGCGCGGCGGTAGGGCTTCTCCTTGTGGGAGCGGTGGGCGTGCTGTGCAAGGCGCACGGCGCGCTCCGCCGCCTGCTCCACGCCGTGGGCGCTCTCCACACCCACATTATCCTGCTCATGTTCCCGAATCTCCCTGTGGACGGCGGACAGCGCCGCCGCACCGGGCGCGTCCCGCAGGGCGTGGGTGAGCTTGGAGGGCGGTCGTTTCTTGTCCACCTCCTCAAAGGAAAGGCGCGTTGTGACCGTGCCGGTTTTCGGGTCAACGACGCGCTGCTTTTTCTTTACGGTTTTCTTCGGTATCTTCGCCTCGGCCTTTTCCAGCTTTTGATAGGCTTTATCCGCTTTTTTGACGGCCTTTTTCAGTTCCGGCGCTGTCCGCTCCTCCTGCGTGAACAGCAGCCGGGGCGAGCGTTTGCTCATGGGGTTTCACCTCCTGTCAGGGCATACGGTACGCCGAGAAAGTCCAGCACCTTACCGCAGCCCAATTTATGGATACAGAAATCGTACTGCTTGGGATGTGTCAGCGCCATGCGCTGAAAGCGGTTCGGCTCCTTTTCCAGATGAACACCGAACATACAAAACATACAGCCGGTGCGCTTCGCGCCGGTAGTGGTCAGCCTGCCGTTTTCCTCCACGATCTCGCCGTAAACGGAGGCATACGGGATGCCGGTCATTCTGAGATATTCCAAAACATCC
Organism: Oscillospiraceae bacterium NTUH-002-81; assembly: GCA_032620915.1. Taxonomy (NCBI): domain Bacteria; kingdom Bacillati; phylum Bacillota; class Clostridia; order Eubacteriales; family Oscillospiraceae; species Oscillospiraceae bacterium NTUH-002-81. The sequence continues at coordinate 3,485,523 of CP136052.1, read as the reverse complement.
TGCTCCGTCCAGAAGGACATGGGCTGCGAGGTGGGGTCCCGCTTGTGATAGGCGTTGCAGCCGATTTTGAGATAGACGCTCTGACGGCGTGCGCTCTCACAAGCCATGGTCGCAATGATCTGCTTTCTACCGGTTTCCCGGTTATATCTGTGCAGGGGACGCTCCTTCATGACGGAACAGCACTGATCGGAAACGAAAAACGGCGCATCCAGCAGGATACGCCATTTCATGTATCGTTCATTGTATTTTGAGGGCGTACCGTCCGCGTTCAAACCGTTCAGATGGCACAGCGCCCACGGGCTGCCACGCTTTGCATAGCGAACGCGCCGTGCCACGTCTTTGGAAACGACGGGATAGCCATATTCCGATATGACCTTTGAAAAGGGCATCTCCGGGCGCAGCCACATTACATTGGGAACGGTTTTGACAAACTCCCGTATCTCCGGGTATTCCAGCCCCGTGTCCACAAATACGGCGGGAATGTCGGGAAACGCCCGCCGCGCAAGGTCCAGCAGAACGGTGCTGTCCTTGCCGCCCGAAAAAGGAGACGGCTACCTTGCCGTCGTAGTGGTGATACCACTCGATGATCTTCGCCTGCGTCACGCGAATTTTCCGCTCCAGCGGCCACGCCTGCATGACGCTCAGATCCTGCCGGGTGTAGGCGTTCATACCGCGACACCTCCGATCCGTTTCTCCGCCAGCTTACAGTATTCCGGGTTCAGCTCAATGCCGATGTAGTGCCGTCCGAGCTGCTTTGCCACCGCCGCCGTAGTGCCGGAGCCGAGGAAGGGATCCAGCACCATGCCTCCGGGCGGGCAGCCTGCCAGCAGGCAGGTTTCCGCCAGCTTTGGCGGGAAAGCGGCGAAATGCCCGCCCTTGTACGGCACGGTGTTGATCTGCCAGACGTCGCGCTTGTTGCGAAGCTGCGGGATGTCCTCATCGGCGTACCCGTTCGGGCGATGGTCGTTGAGGTGTTGGTGCTTCTGACCGGGAATATCCGCGGAATACTTGTTGCCTGCACCAAATCCGCGCTTCATCCGCGCAGGAGTGGAGGCCGCAACCGGCTCCGCGATGGCAGCGGCATCATAATAGTAGCGGCGGGACTTGGACAGCAGGAAAATATGCTCATAGCAGCGGCTTGGCCTGTCCTTGGTGCTTTCCGGCATGGGGTTCGCTTTCATCCAGATGATGTCCGAGCGCAGATACCAGCCGTCTGCGCGCAGCGCGAACGCCAGCAGCCACGGGATGCCGATCATGTCCTTTGCCTTGCAGCCCTCCACCTTGCCGTTGAGGGCGACCGCCTGACCGGTCCTGCCGTTGGGGTACTTGGGGTCGAGGGCTTCGCCCTGATTGCCCTTTCCGGCATAGGTGTCCGCGATATTGAGCCAGAGTGTTCCGTCCGGCGTGAGAACGCGCCTGACCTCCCGGAAAATGGAAGTCAGGCGCTCCACATACAGCGCCGGGGTTTCCTCCCGTCCGATCTGCCCGTCCACGCCGTAATCCCGCAGTGCGTAGTACGGCGGCGAGGTGATGCAGCAGTTCACGGAATTGTCCGGCAGGGTTTTCAGCACGGTCAGGGCGTCGCCGCAGTAAATGCGGTCAGCCTGCATAGTCGAACTCATCCCTTAGAAGCGAGGTAAGCCCCTCGACAGCCGTGAGGATGTCCCTGCACACGCCGGTCAGCTCAGATATGGCCGGTTCTCCGTCATACTCAAATACGTCGGCGTCCTCATTGTCCTCGTCCGCCTCACGCTCTGCGGTGTATTCGCGCTCCATGCGCTCGGCATACTCGCAGCAGCGTTCGCCGGGGCAGCAGGGATTTTCCGCAGGGACATAACCGGCGTATTCCGGCTCAATCAGGTCGTTTTCGATGAGGTCGGACAGGTCCGCAAGGTCACGGGACTTGAGGTAATTGAGCGCCATGCCCCAAGAACTGAACATCTCCTCGCAGCGCTCGTCAAAGTCGAGGGGTGGATCTGCGTACCAGGTCCAGATAGCTGTCCTTCTCGGCTCCGTTTTTGATGTAGTGCATGAGGATGGTCGCCATCCACAGCAGCTCCAGCTTTTCCTCGATGTGGCGCAGATAGTCCTCGCCGTGGATCAGGTACAGATTTTCTTTTTCCATTGTGATGCTCTCCTTTACATTATTTATAGTAGAATCAGGTCAGGCGATCTCGTCCAGCATGGAGAGGAACAGGGTCTTGCCCTTGGGCGTGACAAGGGTATATACCCCCTGATGCCCGTTGACGGCGATATAGTCCTTTACGAAGAACAGGCCGTCGCTGGCGGGCTTGGCATAGGGCAGCAGCGTACCGGAGGGCGCGCGGTAGAGATAGCGCTTGCGGATGAGGAACGCGGTGAACATTTTCTCCGGCACCTTCAGCTCCTTTGCGGTGGCGCGGAGATTGGTGCAACACTCCGGGTGGATGAACGCATCGTAGAAGTCCGCCTTGGGCTTTGCCAGCCGCAGCTCCTGCTGAAGCAGCTCGTTCTTCCGCTGTTCCTCCAGCATCCGCTGCGCCATGAGCAGCACCAGCTCCGGGTTTTCCAGCACCTGCTCCAACACGGATTTCGTCATGTACGCGCCGTGCTTGCGGATGGCAGGAATGACCTCATGGGTGATCCAGCGCTTGAACGCCTTTGCCTCCGGCTTGCGGGAGGTGATCACCAGCGAATACAGCCCGGGTTCGTTGATGATTGCCATGCGCTGTTTCCCGCCAAGGGTATCAATAGTACTGATACCCTTTTCATCATCATCCAGACGCTCAACCGTCATGCTCGGATTCCCCAGTTCCAGCGCTTTGCACACATCCGCCGCTACGAACCACGGCTCGCCGTTGAGGTTCAGCGTTCGCACCTTTCCAAAGGCGTTGTTTTCAAAAATCATCAGTTTGTTTTCCATCGTGCAATTCCTTTCTTGTTTTGTTATGCAGTCTGCTCCTGTGGCTTGGTGGTAAGTAGGTCATAGAGTTCCCCGCGGGGGAAGCGGTCTACGAAGGGCAGGATAACGTTGCCGTAAAAAAGCAGCCCTTCGCCTTCACCGCTGTGGGTGACATACGAGAGCTGATGAGGGGAGATATTGAGCTGTTTGGCGAGAATCTGCCGGTCGCCGCTGGCCTGATTGAGCATGAGGATGAAATCGCTGTTTTCAAAGATGTTCTCCACCTCGCGGGAGGAGAGCAGGTCTTTGACGTTCTGGGTGATGCCGGTGGGAATGCCTCCCCACTTGCGGAAGCGCTTCCAAATCTCCACGGTGTAGGCGGCGGTCTGCTCCTCGCGCAGCAAAAGGTGCATTTCGTCAATGTAGTAGCGGGTGGATTTGTGGGCTTCCCGGTTGACGGTCACTCGATTCCACACAGCGTCCTGCACGATGAGCATCCCGATCTTCTTGAGCTGCTTGCCCAGCTCCTTGATGTCGAAGCTGACGATGCGGTTTTCAATGTTGATGTTGGTGCGGTGGTTGAACACGTTGAGAGAGCCGGAAACGTAGATTTCCAAAGCCGTGGCGATGTACTGCGCCTCCTTTTTCCTCCTGCCGCCGCAGCTCGTTATACAAGTCCTCCAGAATCGGCATATTCTCCGGCTTCGGGTCGCTGAGATAATCCCGGTACACCATGCGCACACAGCGGTCGATGATGGTCTTTTCCACCGGCATGAGGCCGTCCTTTCCGCCCACGATCAGCTCGCAGAGGGAGAGGATGAAGTCGGATTTCAGGCTCAGCGGGTTTTCATCGTCGCTGTAATTGAGATTCAAGTCCATGGGGTTGATGTAATGCGGGCTTGTGGGGGAGATTTTAATGACCTGCCCGTGCAGACGCTCCACCAGCGGCCCGTATTCAGCTTCGGGGTCGCAGATGATGATGTCATCGTCGGTGACGAGGAACACATTGGCGATCTCCCGCTTCGCCGCAAAGCTCTTGCCGCTGCCGGGAGTGCCAAGGATGAGGCCGTTGGGGTTCTTGAGACGCTTGCGATCTACCATAATGAGGTTGTTTGAGAGGGCGTTCAGCCCGCAGTACAGAGCTTCCTTGCCGTCCTGAAACAGCTCCTGCGTGGTAAAGGGGATAAAAATAGCGACGCTTGATGTGGTCAAGCCCCGCTGTATCTCGATCTGGTTCAGCCCCAGCGGGAGGCTGCTCATCAGCCCCTCCTCCTGCCGGAAATCAAGGCGGGTAAGCTGGCAGTTGTACTTCTGGGCGATGGAGACCGCCTGAAACACGTTGTTGTCAAGCTGCCGGCGGCTGCCCGCCGTATTGACCACGATGAAGGTCAGCAAAAACATACGCTCGTTGCGGCTTTGCAGGTCTTGCAGCAGCTTCTTCGCCTCCGTGCCGTAGGTGGCAAGGTCCGAGGGGATGATGTCCATGTCGTATCCGGCGCGAACGGCCTTTTTCTGCTCCTCAATGGTCATTTTCTGCAAATCCGTGATCTTGCGCTTGATGGTCTTGATGGCCTTGACCTGATCCACGGACTGGACGTGCATACTGACGATGAGGGAGCTTTCCATGTCGAGGAAATCCGCCAGCATCCGGTCGTTGAGTTCGGGGGCTAAAATCTGCAAGAAGCTGGCGCAGCCGATGCGCCTGCCGACGCCGAAGGAGCGCCCGGTGCGGAACTCAAAGGAGCTGGGCGCGATGAAGTCCTTGACCGAAAGCCCGGAGGGTGCCAGCCAGTCCCACGAGAAGCGGAACGGCTCCTGCTCGTCCATGTGCAGCATCCCGTGCAGCAGCCGCAGCCGTTCCGTGCCGTTCATGGGCTCCGCCGCCACGCCGAGGCGCTTGAAGTTGTTGAGGATGTCCGTTTCGATGCGCTCTAAGCGGGGCTTTGCCGCTTTCAGCCCATCCGCCTCCACGCCGAAGGTCAGGTACTTGGTCTTGATGAGGCCGTTGTTGCCGCGGGCAAGCTGGTTCTGGAGCATCTGGGTATATTCCAGACGGATGCTGTCAAAATCGTCGCCCTGCGGCGAGATGGTGATGTACCTTGCGTAATTGTCCTTGTTGGCGGACATATTCACGAAGGAGAGCTGAAAGCGCACGGAGCTGTCGAAGTAGTTGAGGAAGTCGCACCAGCCGTCAAAGATGGCGGTCTTGTCCTCGTTCTGGTTGAGCTGATAGTTGATGTCCTGAAACTGGACGGTTTTCGTGTAGTAGCTGTCCGTTACGCGGCAGATGCCGTCGGGGAACATCCGCTGAAACGGGATGCTGTCCTGTGCGGATTTCTGTTTCTTATCCTGCCGCTTCGCTCTTGCGATGGCGGCCTCGATCTGCCTGCGTTCGGCGCGGGTGAGTTTTGTGCTGGTGGACAATGCGATACACCTCCCGGTCTAAATTGTCCTGCCGTTCCAGAACGGCGTAGAAATTATTGGTTGCGTAGGGGCGCTGCTTGGGGCGCAGGAAGCAGACCTGCACGATGTTGCGGACGATCTTTTCAAGGGGCTGTCCGTTCTTCTCATACATGGCCAGCAGGAAAAAGGGCAGCATGAGCAGGATCATGCAGATGGCCGCCGTGCTGACGCCGGTATGGGCTTTGAGCAGGAAGAACAGCGGAACGCCCAGCGCCGCGCCCGCGCCGAAGCAGATGAGCTGGCGCTTCGTCAGGTTCAGCAGCACCTTGGTCTTGACCGCGTTCAGGTCTTTGGGTACGGGAACGTATGCCATATTGCTTTACCTCCGTCAATGACTGTTGAAAATTGACTTTGCGAGACTGCTGGTTTTGAACAGGGTGAAGCAGAGCAGCACCGTGTAGCCCATGCACAGCCAGATGGCCGTGGAAATGTTGTCGTCTATGAGCATATTCTGTACCAGCACCGCATAGATGGCGATGCAGATGATGATGAGAAAGCCCTGAAACGCCAAAGCCAACAGGGAGCGGAGATAATTCTGCCCCATGCCGCCCCATTCCTTGCCCATCATGGTGGCCATGGGGATGGGCGCGATGCTGGTGACAAGTAGGGTAAGAACCCGGCGCCTTACCATATCACTATGGCAGGTTTCCGAGAACTCCCCTCCGAACCGGACTTACACCTCTCGATGTATCCGGCTCTCCAGATGTCAGTCTAACTTTCCTGCGTGTAACTTATCGTGACAGTCAATGCAGAGTGCCATTGTCTTGCGCTTACGCCCAATCATGGCGATTTCCCATTGTTTTCTGCCACTTAAATCTTTGAGTTTTCGTATATGGTGTATTTCAAGCGGCACATTCTCTGCGCCACACCACTCACACCTGTTTGCTTGCAGTCTTTTTATAAGGCTATTACGCCCATAATTCTCAAAAATTCTTGCTACTATATCAGGATTTCCGCTTTCTACTTTAGTGTCCCGGCGGAACCCATTATTGTAAAACAATACCTTTCCGACCTTGCCGTTTTTCTTCGGATATTCCACAACAAAATCTTTTCCTTGACGGTACTTGCGGATAATTCTGCTGATTCGTGTCCGATATTTTCCAGCAAAGGTTTTGAGCATACTGTATCTCATTACATAGTAGAAGTTATTGAGTACAGACACGTTGTTTGCAAGTCGGTAGTAGTTATACAATCCACGGATTTCTGCGTTGTATTGGTTTAGGATTTCCAAATCGTCCAAGTGCAACAGGCGAGTGCGCCGGACAGGCTCCCAAACCTCTTTGTTTCCATTTTGTTTGTCATATTTAATCTTGAGGGCATTGTAGGAGAACAATCGTTTTACCCACTTATCATGGGGAACATAAAGTAAGACTTTTCCATTGTTTACCCGTCTGGTAGCCCCGGTTTTGGTCTTTTTGTTGTGTTCGCCTTTGGCGATTGTGACCTCATATCCCAAGAACTTCGCAGCGTCGTGTCCATGAGTAATCAATGTCTTTTCCTCGGACATTTCCAGATGGAGTTTGTCCCGGATAAAGTAGCCTACATCTTGTTTAATCTGTTCTGCGTCCTCTTTGCTGCCGATAACTCCGATTAAGAAATCATCGGCGTATCGGATATAGCAAAGCCGTTTATAGCTATCGTCCATCTGGTCGCTATACGGTATAGATTTCAGACTACGCCGAAGTTCCCGGATTTCTGCAATTAAGCCCTCTTTTTCTTCCACGCTCATTTTAGAGATATTTCTTTTAAGCCTTTGTTCTTTTCCTCGGCAGACATCCAATTTCTTCTTGAACGCAGGATTGATTTTACGGCGGTTTCCGCCGTTGAATTTCTCTGCATACTCTGCCATATAACTGTCCAGTTCGTTCATGTAGATGTTTGCCAGGATAGGGCTGATGATGGAGCCTTGCGGAGTTCCGGAATAAGTATTGTGGTAATTCCAATCCTCCATATATCCAGCTTTCAAGAACTTCCAGAGCAGACCGATGAAATATTCATCTGCAATCCGCTTTCGCAAAATAGCAATCAACACATGATGGTCTACGTTGTCAAAACAGCCCTTTATATCCCCCTCAACGAACCACTTTGTCCCCGTAAAATATTTCTGCACATATTTGAGTGCCGTATGACAGCTTCTGTTTATACGGAAACCGTGGGAATAGTCGCTAAAGGTTGGCTCATAAATACTCTCCAAGATGAGCCGCACCACCTCCTGTATCAGTTTATCGTCGAATGACGGTATCCCCAGAGGACGCATTTTCCCATTGGATTTCGGGATATACGTTCTCCTTGCCGGGTTAGGCTGATAACTAAAATCCCGCATCTTTTCAATGAGGGCGTTTATCCTTGCCATTCCCATTCCGTCAATGGTTTTGCCGTCTGTTCCGGCTGTCATGTTGCCTGGTTTCGCCTGTATCCGCTGATATGCCAGCAGATAGAATTGTGGATTGTACAGGTTGCGGTATAACCGCTCGTACTTGTAACTCTTGTTACACGCCTTGGATTTTAGGCTTTCCAACACATTTTCAGGACTTCTCATAATGCCTCACGCACCTTTCCTTTTTATGAATTGGTTGACATCCTGCCTCCCTTCGCCATGTAGACGGCTTTCCCGCCCTCGGACTACTACGGAGGCTCCGTTGCCATGCCGGATATTCAGCGTCATCTTTCTTGGGTTTTTACCCCTTGAAATTTATCGCCTTGCGGCATTACGCATAGCCGGATAGTTCCGGCGTTCCGGTTTAGGCAATCTCCAGTTAGACACTTTGGGATAAGCGTATTGTGATGTCGGTAGTGGGTTTTCGTCCTTTTCCGCTTACTGCGGCTGGCTGTCATAAGTATCGTGCGGTCTGTGTTTACCTGTCACATTCCGCTATGACATACGGCGAATACAACCATCCTGCGCCGCCGGGTCGAGTATCCCGCCTCGGACTACCCTTAAAGCAGTTTAGCCTTGCTCCTCATTCACAATGTTGCGTCTTGCCGCTCAGTCGTGGGTAGATGGTTTTCCCAACTCGCGATTTTTCCGATACGCTATTGTCCCCCTTGTGGTTTCCCTCCGGGGTAAATCGGATGACGCTAAAGTGACGCGTTTCACGTCTTTGATACTTTTCTTTACCGGCTTGCTAAAGCCGGATTCCCAAAATGTCCGCGCACCGCCTTTGGATGAAAAGCGGCGCTTCTGGACGCGCGGTAAATCTCGATCATGCGCCCGTAGATGATGATAAAGATGCAGATGGTCAGCGCCCACATGGAGAAGCCCACCACGAAGGATTGCAGCCACAGCCCCAAAAGCGTCCACACGTTCATCTCCAGCAGCCGCGCCTCAAGGTCCGCGATATGGTCGGCAAGGTTGATGGAGGTGTTGCCCACGATAAGGCCGGAGGCGCGGTTGACCACGCTCTGCGCCGCCTCGAATACGCCCATGACGATATTCCATGTGTTGGACACGATGAGCACGGCAGCCGCCGTCTTGAATACCCAGCGGAAGAATACCCATGTGTCGATGTCGTGGAGGTTATTGCGGTCCGCGATAAGCTGTATCAGCTCCAGCGTCATGACGAAGGCGAGGATCACGCCGGCGATGGGCAGTATCACGTTGTCCGAGAGGGAGCGGATCATGCTGTAAATGTCGGCGTTCCACGCCTGCGGGGTGCTGCCGATGTGTCCTGCCGCCTCCGCGACCTTGGCGTTGACGTTATCAAAGAGGCCGGTGAGGTTATCCATGATGCCGCCCACCAGCAGCTCCTTGAGCCATTCGGTGAATTTTTCCCATATCAAATCCAATGGGATGGCCCTCCTTTCCCGCCCCCGCCCGCAGAGGGCGGGCAGGGGCGAAGGGTTTCAGTGTGCGGCACTGTACGGCTTAACCGAACAGGCCCTTGAGCAGCGGCACGAGGATGACGCCAATCAGGGCGACACCGCCGCCCGCCATAAGCTGTTTCATGCCCTGCGATTTAGCCCCCGGATTGTCGTTTCCGTATCCTTCCAGCAGGTTAATAACGCCCCAGATTCCGAGACCTGCGCCAAGGGCGATGACCAAAGTTTGCAAAACATCGACTGCGCTATTGAAGAAATCCATATTTTATGTGCCGGAATCGTTTCTTTATGGTTTTTACGATGGAAACCGCAAAGCCGGAATGAGCTGGCCGCCGTGTGCGGCTGTCGATTCCGGCTTCTCCTTTCAAATTTTCGGTTGTGCTTTCCTCCGACTTTGCGTTTCGCGTGTGTCTGCTGCATTGTCGGCGTCCTCCTTTACGGAATGGGTGTCTGGTCTATATATAAAAATCCGCCAAATCAGGCGAATTCTGAACCTGCGGCCGCGCCCGCGTCAAAAACCTCAAATTCCTCCTCCGGCTTCAGCTTGAGCTTTGTGGAGAGGAATTTCTCAATGTCAAAGGCGTTCTTGGGATTCGCGTCCGAGAGGTACTTGTAGTTGGGGTGCTGGGTGACGTCGTATTTATCCGAGAGGAAGGGGCGCACGCCGCGAAGCTGCAAGATGCACTTGCCGCCGCCCAGCACCGCAAGCTCGTCCTGGCTCATCAGCTCCTTGCCGAGCTTCTGATAGTTCAGACTGTGGGAAACCTCTCTGCCGCGGCTTTCGCCGGTATTGAAGGTGTCAATGGTTTCCTTGCCCAGCGCGGCAGACAGCTCCTTTAATGTGGTCGGCTCCTTGCCGCCGAGGAACACGGAACTATCGCAGTTGCCGATGATGGTGTCGCAGTTGTCCTTGTAGAGCGCCTTGAGCTGGCTCTGTGCCTGCAAAACAAGGCAGGCGGAGATCTCGCGGCTGCGGATGGTAGCCATGAGCTTCTCCAGCTTGGGAATCTGCCCGAATAGTGATAGGTAAGCCTCTGGTGTTACCACCTCGGGCTTTTCCCCCCACTCCACACCGTGCGTGATAGTTTCCCATCACACGGCGTTCCACCGACTAAGATTACATTTTAGTGCCTATATAGTCCTCGAATTGTATTTCTTCCAACTCCCTGTATTTTCGGAGTTTGTTTATTTTTTCTTGCATTTCCACGGTCAATGTTAAATTCTGCAACAGTTTCTTTATTACTTTATTTTCTGTTGCATCAACCAATTTTGACACATCTTTGGATAAAATTATCAAATTCCTATATGTGTCATTTCGCTCACCTTTGCACGGTTTTATGTGTATACATACCATGTCTGTTATTGACAGGGCATTGTGTGTTACTGCACATTTTCCTTTTTTGTGCTATATACCTTGAAAGGGCATTATCTGCCATCTCCAAGGTCGGATAAAGATGTGCATTTCCCATCATATATTTCATAACATCATAACTGATACAGTTTTCGATGTCTGAATACTTCCTCACATATTTATTGACTTCCCGCCTTTTGTATTTTGGATATTCATACGCCACATACCCTACTGGAATAATCATTCTTCCTTTTATCCATCGGAACTGCTTTGACTTTCCATACTTTTGTTGGATAAATTTACTGGTTATCTCACCCGTTTTTGTTATCGGAAAACATCGGTTATTGTGGTTCATACCGTTACTTTTCCCATTCACTTTATAGGCGATTTCTGCAAAATCTGCTGATACCATTGTTGCCATACAATAATAATTGTGCATACCCATAACCATTGAATTGTAAAGACTTATGTTTTTATCAATTTCGCTTTGCTTGCTTGGATTTTTGATATCTTTCCAGACAGTCCGCAGCTTATTGATAACCTTATCTTTACTTTTGTCGGCTATATGTGAACGGATTATCCATTTATCACCTTTTGGAACAACTTTAAATTTGATTCCAAGAAAAGTTGTATAGTTCTTACGCAAGTTTGTGATTCCAGATTTCTCATCACTTGTTTGCAGATGTAAATGTTCTGCAAGCCATAGTTTTGTTGCATACATGGCTTTCTTAGCTGTTACATAGTCCCGACAGAATATCTTAAAATCGTCTGCATACCTTACGATGTACATTTCTTTAAGTTCTGTCTTTTCCCTCAGCTTTTTCCACTTTGGTGACCTGTCTATTGTGAGGATATTTCCCTCCTTATCAGTCCTGTAAAATTCCAGTCCGGATTTTCCATCTTTGACTTTAAACATCTCCCATTGATTAGCAATCCACCAGTCCAGCTCATTCAATACTACATTTTGCAAGAAGTGGGGATAAAATCCCCCCTGTGGTGTACCTGTTTCCGGGGTAATTACAATGTCATTAAACAGGATTTCTGCTTTTAGCATCTGTTTGATTATCATAATCAGTTTCCTGTCCTGTATTCCAAGTCCCCACAACTGCCGAATCAGCTTATTATGGTCAATATTGTCAAAGAATCCAACAATGTCCACATCTACTACAAAATGCAGATTTTGCAACTGTGCCATTTTATAGCATTGAGCAATCGCATTTTGCGTTGACCTGTATGGTCTGAACCCATTATTTCGTTCATGAAATTTTGCTTCACAAATCGGTTCCAGTATTTGCAGAATACATTGCTGTATCAGTCTATCCCATATACTTGGGATTCCTAATGGTCTGGTTTTTCCATTGTCTTTTGGTATTTCTACACGCCGGACCTTTTTAGGCTGATAAAAGTTCAATTTATTTCTGACGGTTTTAATGACCGTTTCGATTGGGAGTGACTGAATTTCTGTTATTGTCTTCCCATCTGTTCCAGGGGTTTTGCTCCCGTTATTTTTGCAGATATTCCGATATGCAAGTATGATATTCTGCTCTGATACTATCAGGGGCATAAGCCTGTCAAATTTATTACCTTTCAGACTGCCTTCATATAACTGATATCCAGTTTCTTTTGCGTCATATCTTTCTGCATTTCTTTCTGCTTTATTTACAATTCGTTTTGCCATAGTAACCAACTCCTTATTGGAGAATGATTTTTTCTTCGTCTCACCTCGACAGCTATGAAAATCTCCATTTGGTGATTACTATATAGACATAAAGGAAATCTTAGTATCGGCTTGTGGCTATCCCTCCACCGCTTATTATCACGGTTTCATCGGTACTGTGCCACTACTCTCACAACCATAAATGTGCTTATTGTAGAAAGGATTCCTTTATACCTTTCCTTTTCGACACAACTACGGTACTTTGTCACTGATACAGTCAGTTCCCGTATTGGTTGCTTTCCACGTTCCACATAACTTAGGATTGTTGTCACTTAGGTCATTCCTTTAGCCCTGCAAGTATTATCTTTATAGATACCTGTGTCCTGTAAACACAGAGGGTATTTCATACTAACAACTTTTACTTTACCCCACTTGCGTACCTACTGGTACACTGGCATTTCTGCCAGCCATTCGTTTAGAGCCGTACATTCGGAATTTTGTCAGACCGCCTTACTGGTCATTCTAACCATATGGCAACCCCACCCGCACTGTCACACACAGCTTGTACCTCTACAAACCTTTCCTCACCTTGCAGTGTTAGGGTGTGCTTCGCACGACTTCCCCGAGCTTATAACCTTAATCGTCTGTATCCGACTAACGCTATTCGGAGTATTAGTGAATTCCCTTCAGGGCGTTACCCCTTCATTTGAAATTTCAGTTATGCAGTTCTCTAAAACCACATTTATTAAATTATTTGTGACTTTAGGCTACGCTTTTGTCGGTTATTCCCACCGTTTTCGGCGTAGAACGTGTCACACTGTTGGCGCACTCGTCGATGAGGCAGCGCACATGGACAGGCAGCCTGCCGCCGTACACATCGTCCGCCTTGTCGCACAGGAGATTGAAAAGCTGGGTATAGATCATACTGGCGAGGAAATTGAAGGTATCATCGGTGTCAGAGATGATGATGAACAGCGCCGTTTTCCGGTCGCCCAGCGTGTCCAGCTCCAGCTCGTCATACGCCGTGATCTCCCGCAGCTCCTGAATGTCGAAGGGAGCGAGGCGCGCGCCGCAGCTAATTAGAATACTTTTTGCCGTCTTGCCCGCCGCTAAGCGGTATTTGGCATATTGGCGCACGGCGAAGTGGCCGGGGTCCCGGCTTGCCAGCTCCTCAAATATCAGATCGACAGGGTTTTTGAACTCCTCATCGTCCTCCCGCACCTCCATGGTGTTTATCATCTCAATGAGGGTGGCGAAGTTTTGCTCCTCTACCGGCGCTTCGTACCAGAGGTAGCCGATGAGGGCGGTGTAGAGCAGGGTTTCCGCTTTGCGCCAGAAATCATCGCCGCTCTTGCCGTCCCCCTGCGTGTTGGCGATGAGGGTCGTGACCAGCTTCAAAATGTCCTTCTCGCTGTGGATGTAGGCGAAGGGGTTATAGTGCATACTCTTTTTGAAGTTGATCGTGTTTACCACCTTGATGCGATACTTGTTGCACCTGAGCAAATGGCCGACCTCGCAGATCAGTCCGCCCTTCGGGTCGGTGACGACGAAGGAAACCGGCCGGGAGTCGGAGGTACACTGCATGAGATTTGGCTTGATGAAAAAGCGCGTCTTGCCTGAGCCAGAGCCACCGATGACCAGCACGTTTTTGTTGCGCGCTGTCTTTGGGTCTTTGGGGCGGCTGTTCATGGTCAGCCGCTCTGTCTGGGTGAGGATGATGTTGTTTTCAAACACGGGATCGACGTAGGGGCGTATATCGTCGGAATTGCCCCAGCGGGCCGACCCGTATTCTACATTTTTGCGGTACTTCTTGGCGTTCTTTCCCTTAACGTACACCGCCAGACGGATGAGCAGGGCAGCTGCAACGCCCACGCACAGGTCGATGGGGTGAAAGCTGGGCAGCACCGATTGGAACGCGGCGGCGAAGCCCTCCATGATGTGCAGCGCCTTTGCTGAAAAGTCCGCGCCCGGGCTTAGCCGCGCAGCCTGCCCTAATTTGGTGGCGTAGAGGGCGATGAAGGCATACGGCAGATTGGGCAGAATGGCTTTTTTGATGTTTACGGTTTTCATAGCTCCAGCCCCTTATCCTTGCTCCGGGACTTGTCCGGCGTGAGGGTCAGCAGCTTCGCCTTGAGCGCACGGAGCTGCTCCAGCACGGAGGGGCGGTCCTTGGAGGCGCGCCTGACCTCCTTTGCCGTGTACTCCTTGAAGGCCGCCGTCAAAGCGTCGGCGTCGCGGGCCTTGAAGAAAACAAGGTATTTGGGAATATCCCCGGACTTATCCTTTTTCAGAGCAAAATCCACGCCGTATTTCCGCGCCACGCGCTCAAAGGATTTGATATTGCTGTCGGTGATCTCGATGTTGGACACGCCCTGATTCTGTCCGATGAGCTGCTTCACCGTCTGCTTGCCGGTGGGTTTCTCCGGCGCGGCGCGCGCCTTTGCTAGCTTTTTCTCCTTGCGGCTGGCAAGGTATTTGAGAATGGCGGCCTTCAGCAGCCGCGCCGTGAGCTTGGTTGCGCTGATGACCAGCGTGACCGCTCTGTTTTCCACTTCCTCCTGCATGGGTCATCCCTCCTTTTTCGGTCATATTCAGCTCTTGCCCCGCAGCCCGTCGCCGTACATATCGTGGTTGACGAGGGCGGAATAGTAGCTGCCCATGGTGCTGGGAGCGTTGAACAGCGAGGCAAGCAGGTATTTCTTGATGTTGCGGACGTAGGTGGTGTTCTGCTTCAGGCAGTCAAAGACGTAGCCGATGTGCATGGAGTTGACGCGCAGCAGCTTTTCCTTCACCATCTCTGCCGGATACTCGTCCCCGGCCACCACGATGGTCTGTCTGCGGGAGCAGAGGGTTTCCGCCATGAGATCCACCACCTCGTCAAGCTGCTCCTTGTCCTGCTGCGGGTCCTGCACGAGAATGTCGTACTCGATATTATCTTTGACGATCTCTCGCGCTTCCTCGTATCCCATCCTGTCATATCCCGCGCCCTGCAAGGGGGCCGGGAGATAGATAGGATCAGGATTTGATATGTCCGTACTTAATCCATTTGGTATTTCTTTTTCTTTACTTCTTCTATCTTTATTTAATTGCGCGGGCTTTTCCGTATATGGCTCCGCCGTATCCGGGGTATCCAGATACGGGTTTTCCGTATCTGGTGAAGCCGTATCCGGCAAGGGCGGATGCGGGGATTCGTAGATGGTGTACTCGGTGTCGGTGATGCGCCCGCGGCTGTCCCTGAGCTGGCGGCGTACAAGGTAGCCGTGCGATTCCAGCTCCTTGAGCGCCGCGCCGATGGCGTCCACGCCCTCCTTGCAGATGGCGGCAAGCCCACGGGTGGTATAATCCCACTCGTCGGTCAGGGAGAGCATCTTGGACAGCAGCCCGATGGCCTTGAGGGTCAGGGCGGTGTCCCGCAGGTGGTAGTTTGACATGACGGTGTAGTTGTGGTTCTTTTCTACCCGAAAAACGGCCACCGTCCTCACCTCCCGGTCAGCGGCGCAGAAGGGAGGAAGCCGCCGCGCCGGAACGCGCGGCGCTTTATGAACTCCCGCTGCCCCTGCTGCGATGCGATCCGAAGGGCGTCCTCGCCGTACCGCGCGATGAGCAGGGCGTTGATGAGCAGCCGAAATGCTTCGTCACCGACGATCTGCGGCTCTGCAAGGTCGCCCTTCGTCACCTCGTCTGTGCCGCAGTAGAGGCTCTTTGCCCCCATAAGCAGCGTGTAGTCGTGCTGGGAAATACCGCGCCGGCGGGCGTAGCGGAAGTCGATGCCGCCCTTGGTGAAGCAGTTGAAGCTCCTGTCCCCGATCTCCTTGTTGGAGGTCAGCAGGTACAGCGCGCCAAGGAATACCGGCGTATCCCGCTTTTTCCGGTAGCCCAGCAGGGTGCGGAGAGAGGTGAAGCGGCGCTTGTGCTGTTCGTCCTGCCACAGCGAGCCGGGGAAGCCGGCGACAAGACGGAGGATGCGCGGCGTCAGGCGGGGGTGCAGCGGGAACAGTTCCGCCACGGCCTCCGCGTAGCCCACGACCCCTGCCTCCATGCGCTCGGCAAGGCAGGGGCAGGACAGCGCCGTGCATCCCAGCTTTTTAACGTATTCGGCGCAGAGGACGCAGGCAACGTCCTCCGGATTGTATTTGAAGGTATTGATATACATGGTTTGCCTCCTGTTCGGTCCTTTGGATATGACAAAACCGGGCAAAGAAAGCTCTCTGCCCGGTCGTGTCATGGTGTATTCGGTTATCTGCTCTGCTCCCGCTGGCGCTTGCGCAGCCATGCGTCCAGCAGCTTGAGGATGGTTTCCTCCATCCGCTGGGGCGTATAGGAGCGCGGGAAGTATTTGCGGAGCTTGTCCGCCGAGAGGACGACGTTATACCCCTCCGGCTTTTTCTGCTCCATCATGATGTCCAGCATGGAATCGTCGTTGAGCTTTCCCTCGCGGGAGAGCTTCTTCATCCGCTGCGCCTGTGAGAGCGAGGGCGTGGCCTGCTCGCTATCGATGGCGGTGAGTAGCATCTGCTGTTCCTCCGGCTTGAGGTAGGAGATTTCCACGGCAGGGGTCATGCCGATCTTTTTCTCGTCCACCATCTGCTGAAGCTCCGGGGAAAGTTCTGTCAGGCGGATGTAGCGGCGCACGGTGTCGCCACTGATACCGGCATCTTTTGCAACTGTGTCATCTGCCCGGAAATTCGCCGCAACTTGCGGCGAATTATTTTCATCCGCCTTTTCCTCTGTTTTTGCCGGTCTGCCAGCCTTGCGGCGGATAGCCTCCAGCTTCATTTTATACGCCTGCGCCCGTTCAGAGGGCAGGATATTCTCCCGCTGGATGTTGCTGTCCACCATGAGGATGGTGGCGGTGTCGTCGTCCATCTCACGGACGATGCAGGGCAGATTTTGAAGCCCCGCCAGCTCGCTGCCATGCTTGCGGCGGTGTCCCGCCACGATCTCATATCCGCCGTCCTTGCGGGGGCGGACGATGGCAGGGACGAGTACGCCGTACTGCCGGATGCTCTCCGCCGTTTCCAGCATGGCCTCGTCGTCCCGCACCTTGAAGGGGTGATTGGGGAAGTCGTGCAGCGCCGTCAGGGGCAGCTTCACGATCCGTTCTTCCTGCGGAAGCGGCGCAGCCTCCTTCGCTGATTTTGCGCCCCGCCTCACCGGGGCTTTTGCTTCTTCCATGTTCGTTTCCTCCTGTAAAATGCGGCAGGAAACGCAAAAGGGAGAATGAACGCCTGTGACCGTCATTCTCCCAGAAAACAGATGTGTGATTGTGATTTTCAGCCTCCCGTCCGTCCGAAAGAGAGCTATCCAAACGAGAGCCATCTCGCCGCAAACACGCATGAATACTGGATTTTTTTGCTGTTTACGTTTCGCCTTCCCGAACAGCGTATGTTCAACGAATGGCTGGTGAGAGATACGAGCAAGAAAATCAAAGCAGTAAAACGGTCTAAGGGTATGAGCGGGAAGCCCGTCACGAGCAAACCCGTATACGGCTACTTTATGGACGAGGACGAAAATTTTATCATTGACGGGGAAGCCGCCCCTGTTGTGCGGCAGATTTACAGCTTGTGCCTTGCCGGGAACGGGCCGACCAAGATAGCCCGTATGCTCACAGAGCAGGAGATCCCCACGCCGGGAACGCTGGAATACCGTCGGACGGGAAGCACCCGCCGCTACCACCCCGGCTATGAGTGCAAGTGGGCGACCAATACCGTGGTACATATCCTTGAAAACAGGGAGTACACGGGCTGTCTGGTAAACTTCAAGACGGAGAAGCCGTCCTACAAGACCAAGCACAGCGTAGAGAACCCCATTGAGAAACAGGCGATTTTCGAGAACCACCATGAGCCTATCATTGACACCCAGATGTGGGAGCGTGTGCAGGAGTTACGCAAGCAGCGCAAACGCCCGAACCGCTATGATGAAGTGGGCTTATTCTCCGGCATACTCTTTTGTGCCGACTGCGGCAGCGTCCTTTACCAGCAGCGTTACCAGAACGCCACCCGCAAGCAGGATTGTTATATCTGCGGGAGCTACAAGAAGCGTACCCGTGACTGTACGGCGCACTTTATCCGCACCGACCTGTTGACCGCCGGAGTGACCGACAATCTGCGGAAAGTCACCAGCTATGCAGCGAAGCACGAAGCCCGGTTTATGAAGCTGCTGATCGAGCAGAACGAGGACGGGGGCAAGCGCAGGAACGCCGCAAGGAAAAAGGAGCTGGAAGCCGCCGAGAAGCGTATCAGCGAGTTATCCGCTATCTTCAAGCGGCTGTATGAGGACAGCGTGACCGGGCGCATTTCAGACGAGCGTTTCACGGAGCTGTCGGCAGACTATGAAGCCGAGCAGAAAGAACTGAAAGAGAGAGCCGCCGCTATCCGGGCAGAGCTTTCCAAAGCGCAGGAAGCCACGGTAAACGCAGAAAAGTTTATGAATGTTGTCCGCAAGTACACCAGCTTTGAAGAACTTACCCCTACCCTTTTGCGTGAGTTTGTGGAGAAAATCGTTGTGCATGAGTGCAGCTATGACGAGAACGGCACACGCAGACAGGACATTGATATTTATTACTCTTTCGTTGGCAAGGTAGACCTGCCCGAATGACCGCCCGACCTATCCGGCGCAATGCGCAAACGCCGGATAGGAACGGCAAAATTTTTTACACTTCTACTACTTCTTTATCACACATCAGCAAAGTCCCAGGGCATGAAGCAGTTCATGGCTAATTAAAGGGAACAAAAAGAAAGGAAAAGCCAATCCAGACGGTATCAGCGGCAGGCTACAAGAATAAATTGTGATTTCACAAGATTGGTGCTATAATAAGAGAAAAGTTCCTGCCGGGGCAGCCGCTCCGGTGGTATGGATAGAAAGGCAGGAAAACAATATGCACATCAGCTATAAACCACTCTGGCACACACTGTTAGAGCGTGATATGAGAAAAGAGGATTTAAGGCTTGCCGCTGGTATGACAACAAATATGATTGCCAACATGAGCAAAGAGGGAAAGCACATCAGCATGGATACATTAGCCCGTATCTGCGAAACGCTGAATTGTGAGATTACCGATGTGATTGAGTTAGTACCAGACGAGCCTGCTTCCACAGGAGGTAAGGAACATGAGCGAATTGAAACCAAGAATAAAAGAAAACGGAATTGATTATATCCTTGTTGGAGATTACTACATCCCGGACTTGAAGTTGCCGGAGGAACACCGCCCCATCGGAAAGTACGGACGGATGCACCGGGAATATTTAAGAGAAGTCTGCCCAGCCAGATTACACACATTGACCCTGACCGGGGAATTGTGGACATATCTTGCAGACCTGAACGAACAGGCACAGAAACGGTTAGACACCATCATGGAGCAGATGAAAGCTGCCGAGGGCGTGACCGAGGAATTGAAGCGTACCCGTCAAATGGAATGGGTGCAGCGTTGCAATAACATTCACAACCGGGCAGAAGAAATTGTTTTACATGAGATGATTTATTCATAACGGTATGGTAGAATGATTATTACAAACTGTTAAGGAAACAATCGGAGTTGGTGTAAACGAAAAAGCAGCCTTGAGTTCTGATAAAAACTGCCCTTTCGTTTACATCAATTTCGATTTTACCTTGGTGAACAAAGTCGCGTCCCTTTAGCCGATAGCTATGGGGATTCAATCGTTGCTCTTTTCCTTAAGTTTATCATACTGGGTGTTTTGGTAAAAGTTTTTTTATTCAAGAAATCAATTTCAGGCATGACAAACAAACCTCCTATGCGGAAGCCATTTATTCTATGCAATTGTAGATTTTAACATCTCATATGTGCATGAAAAGAAGAACTGTATTTATCTTTGCGGGGTGATACCATATTCCCTCCGCAAGAAGAACATTTGCATACATCAATGTGATACAAAACCTTTATCATTTCTACTGCATTTAGATTTTTTAATGTAGAAATGTATTTCTTGCATCCAAGCAGGTTTCTGCAGAGAGTTATCTTTTTTCTCTTGTTTCTACATGATAGCAGACCATAGTGCCGGATTCTGACAAATCGTTTGGGTGGAACATGCATCATGAATCGACGGATGAATTCTTCTCCTGAAATTGTTTTCTCTTTCCAGTGGCCTTCGTTTTTATAGTCTTTTACTGCATATGTAACTGTCGTATCCGTCATGGATTTGATTCGATGATTACTGATTGCTATCCTGTGGGTATATTTTCCAAGATAATTGATAACCGACTGTGCACCATTGAAAGTTTCTTTACAGTAAGTGACCCAGTTCTTTTCATAACACTTATCAAGAAGTTCTTTAAAACGATAGCTGTTCTGATATTTCTCTGCTGTACCATGAAATTTAAGCTTAGAATCATTCCACAGGCTTTTTAACTCATCCAGATATTTTCCACGGAACACTTTTGAGATGACACCATATGGGAGAAAAAAATTTCCACCTGTGTCTTTCCATTTATTTTCATCATCAAGCCCACCTCCAAGAACAATGGTATGAATATGAGGATGATAATTCATTGCAGAGCCCCAGGTATGAAGAATGCAGATATACCCTATATCAGCTCCCAGATACTTTGCATCTTTTGACAATTCATTCAATGTGGCTGAAGCAGCATGATACAGTGCATCATATAACAGCTTCTGGTTGCTGTAAATAATGGAATTCAATTCCTCAGGAACTGTGAATACTACATGATAATAGGGTGCATCCAATACGTTCTCTTTTTGTGCATCAATCCATTTCTCTTTCGGAAACTCCTGGCACATGGGACAGCATCTGCTTCTGCAGGAGTTGTTGTGAACACTGATACATCCGCAGTCCTCACAAACACTGATATTTACACCAAAAACTCCTGTTTTACAGTTTCTGATGTGATAAGCCGTTTTTCTGTGATGAGCAGGAGGGTTACTCCTCTTTTCATAGGAAGGATAGAACCGTTCAAATACATCCTGTATCGTACATGATTTATCCATAATCATTCACCACCCATCTCATCAAATGGGCTTTTAATACCAAGCAGAGTTTTATTGCTTACATGCAGATAAATCTCTGTTGATTTTGGATCACGATGTCCCAAAAGAGCCTGAATATATTTTATATCGCAGCCTGACTCAAACAGATGACTTGCAAAACTATGACGCAAACAATGTGTGGAGACGTGTTTTTGAATGCCTGCTCTTTCGGCGCTTTCACGAAAAAAATTGAATGACACTATCTTTTGTAAGATAATCCCCTGTCCATGAACTTGGGAACAGAATCCCTCTTGGCCTGCCACATTGAAACCAGTATTCTGTCAATATTTCAAGCGTCCGGTCTGCAAGCAAAGTATAACGGTCAGATCGGCTTTTTCCATCGCGGATGTGTATGGTTTTGTTCGTGCGTGAAATATCATCATAATGAAGGTGTGTGACTTCTGAAACACGAAGTCCACCTGAATACATAGTAGCGATCATAGCTTTATGCTTCAGATTTGGTGTAGCATCAAGAATAGCTGATATTTCTGCTTTTGTAAGCACCGCTGGTAACTTTCTGTCCCTTTTCATACGAGGTATGTCATCATCATCCCAATTCATCTTCAATACTTTTTTGTAAAAGAAGCGGATTCCTGAATGGTAGTGATTGTATGTTTCTGGTGAAATCCCGGAAAGTTTCTTTTCAGTTAGGAATGTATCAACATCGTCAGTTGTTAATGCATCTATATCCTTGGCTGTGTGGTTCAAAAAATGAGCAACACTGGTACAGTATGCATGAATTGTGGAATCCTTGAGATTCCGTTTATTCGCAGCAGATCTAATCTGATTAAAAATTTCTTCGTACATAATAAAATCCTCCATGTAAAGTAAATCGTAAATGTATAAACACTGCTTACATGGAGGAGCATTAGCATAATAAAACTGCTTGCCAGAAAGGCAGCTCAATGGTATTCTTATCATAGGCAGTGGGGATGTCGATCCTGTTTGATTGTTGGTTGTGGTGACTTAACAATACTACTTGTAGGACTTGGTTTCCACTGCTTTTTATTAAAGTGTAAAGAAAAACTGCGCCATAGCCTTGGCAGGCCATCGCGCAGCGATTTTGTTCAATTAGAAGTTGTAAAGGAGACTTTGTATGGGTAGAAAAGAAATAACAACAAAAGAAGATTTAATGAAAGTAATAGAATTATTCGAAAATACTGGAATTACATACTGGTTGGATGGCGGATGGGGTGTAGATATTTTAGCTGGTAAACAAACAAGAATTCATAGAGATATAGATATAAATTTTGATGCTCAACATACGGAAAAATTGTTAAATGTGCTTTTGAATCTGGGCTATAAAATTGATACAGACTGGAAACCGGTTAGAATAGAGTTATATAGTGATGAACTTGGTTACTTAGACATTCACCCGTTCGTTTTAAGTGAGGACGGAACTTCAAAACAAGCTGATTTAGAGGGTGGCTGGTATGAGTTTGAAAAAGATTACTTTGGTAGTGCTTTTTTTGAAGGAAAAACAATTCCTTGTATATCCTTAAAAGGCCAAAGAGTTTTCCATTCAGGTTATGAATTAAGAGATAAAGATAAGCATGATATTTCAATTCTTGAAAGTTTATCAAAATAACATTGCTGTAATTTCTAAGATAAATTCCACTTTATCGCTTTGAAATTTTAACTGAATAAGTATAGCACCAACCGCTGCTACATGGAAGCAAACACAACCATGCAACAGCGGTTTTTCTTTACCGTTTTTTCCTTTGACTGATAGGAGTTCCTGTTTTCTTTGATTTTTGTAGAATCCGAATGAGCCAGCGAAATTCTTCGTCTGACAGATTTTTATAGTTGATGCCGAGCTGCTTGCAGTAAAGGACAACCAGCTTTTCATCCCGACTGCCCTTGAAATTTTCAACCGCTTCCAAATTTTCTTTCAATTCATCGGCAACGGTGGTCTGGGGCGCACTCTCGCTGTCCTTTTTGTGGGCTTCCCGAATATCCCGGATAATGAGATTGAGGTCATCAAGAACCATGTGGCTGAAATATTCATCATCGCTGATATGGGCGGCTTGCAGCACTTTCAAATGCGGGTCGTCTTCGCCGGGGCGATACCGTTCAATGATTTCATGCCGGACAGTATCGACAAGGGCGTTGAGGTTTTGAATCTGCATGGTGGCAATCCCATCTACATAAATCTCAATGTCCGCAAGAAACTTGATAAAGTCCTTATGAGTGGCAAGCTCACAGAGCAGACGGTTGTTAATCCGACCGCCTTTCAGAAGTGCCACCATCTCATCATTCAAATGCAGCTCTGTTAGTGGCGTGTTGATCTGCTCCCGGTTCTCTGTCCGGCACAGCAGATAATCAACGGAAACCCCATAGAAGTCTGCCAGCGTGATAAGGTTGCCATGATTGATTTCCTTATAATCCTCTTTTTCATAACTGCCAAGAGCTGATTTGGAAATGCCCGTCAGCTCTGATAATTCTTCCAGATTTAAGCCTTTGTCCTTGCGGAGTTCCCAAAGGCGTTCCTGTATGCTTGTCGCTCCTTTCATGGGCGCACGCTCCTTTCCGGCGGTTTCATTACTGCCGCTTAACTGGATTATATCATACTTTCCGCAATCGTGGAAATTTCTGATTTTTACCCTTAATTCCTACTTTGTGGACATACGGCACAGGGCACAAAAATGTTCTATGATACAGGTAGTTCATCGATGGATTATTCCAATCGAATGACCAGCCTGTGTGGGATATGCTTCCCCGGCGATGTAGCGCCATGACTTTTGGCAGGGATATGGAGGAACCCTGACCGAAACGAGCGTACCAAAGGGAGCAATACGCCGCTGTGAGATTCAGGGGAGGAACGACACCGGGGAGAACTGGCGAACTGATACCGAAATGATACCGAAACACGACAATCTGATAGGGGGATAGTCTACCCTATTGCTGATACTTCTGGAGATTTTAGACGGCTCTATGACCGTAATTTTGCCGAAAATCGCCCCGAAACTATACACTAAAACGGGAGGAAACGCAATATGCCGAGAATGAGCAAAAAGAGGAAGCATGAGCTTTCTTTTTTACCTCAATGACCGGGGGCGTGTCACTTACAACGAATTATGCCGGAAATGCAAGCATGGGTGCAAGCAGAGCTTCCGGGCGGTTGTGGTTGACTGCCCCCGTTATTTATCCAAAAGAGCAAAGAAAAAGGAGGAACACACCGAATGAATTTTGAATTTATGACGATAGGCACACCGTTGCCGCCCTGTATGCCCTTTCCCAGAGCGTTGACAGGATTTCCAGTCAGCAGCACCGCAAAGGTCATGTACTGCCGGATGTTGGACGCTATGCTATCCAACGGACAGGAGGACGAGAACGGAATCCTGTTTATCTGCTTCCCTGTCACAGCCATTGCCGCAGTCCTGTTCCGCAGCCCCATGACGGTCAAGCGTTCTCTGAATGAACTGGAAACCGCCGGACTGATCATGCGAGTGCGTCAGGGCGTTGGAGAACCAAACAGGATTTATGTGCTGATACCGGGAAAGGAGGACGCTGCCCTTGCCTGATACCTCAAAGCTGGAAAAGCTCAACCGAGAGTTGGAAAAGAGTGAAAAGAAACTGCGGAAAGCCATCAATGATGAAAAGGCATTGCAGCACCAGCTAAAGCAGCTTACCCGAAAAGAACGGACACACCGGCTCTGTACTCGTGGCGGTATGCTGGAAAGTTTTCTGCAAGAGCCGGAACGCCTGACAGATGATGATGTCATGCTGTTGTTGACACTCATTTTTCACAGGCAGGACACGCAGGAACTATTGAAGAAACTGCTGGAACGTGAGAAGCCGGAAACCCCTTAGTTTACTAAGGGCGCAATTATACACCACCCAAAGGTTGGTGCATTGCGTTCTCCGAAGGCTCCTTGCCGGAGGGCTGTGATTTTTCGCAGTCATGGTCTGCTCCAAATCATACAGGGGACGCTACGCTTCCCCTGCGCTGGCTACCGCCAGCTACCCTTTTTGTGGACTTGTCATCTGGGGACACCTTGCGTTGCAAGCTGTTCCCAGCCGACAAGTTTCATAAAATATGCTATCTTTTCGATAGGCAATAAAGTATAATAAAGTCAGCAATAAATCGGAATTTTACGGTCAGTAAGGAATGCGTAAAGTTATATGATTGTATTATAAGCGATTTGTTAAATTTTTATAACCACTTGTATTTGCCTGCGATTTATGGTATAATATTTTGAAATTTAGAAAGAGGTGGGAAGATGATTAACTTTTCTTGCAAATAAAATCAAAATATGCGGTAGTGCTATACTTTGGCATTATTGTGTCTATTGCAAGAAAGTTATATGTCTATCTTACTCAATATAGTGCTGTTGCCACTTTTGCTTAG